>JALWOO010000296.1 GCA_027083485.1 Amylibacter sp.
CCGCAAGGTTAGAGTGTTCCGACGTAGCTCAGCGGTAGAGCAGTTGACTGTTAATCAATTGGTCGTAGGTTCGATCCCTACCGTCGGAGCCAACTCTCTTTTACCTTGCGATCGAAGCGGCCTTATGGGCCGTTTTTTCGTTTGTGCCGGATTTGGATTGAATACAACCAAGGGCTGCCTGCCCCCTGCATGGCGTTTTTCACACATTTTCAGAAAACAATCTCGCTACGCCTTTCAACCATAATCACATCACGCCATTTGCCTTTGAACGGTCCATAGCCCATTTTTCCGAGTCGCTTTCGCGTGCCCAATACCTGAAATCCGAAAGCGGCGTGAAGCTTCAGGCTGGCCCCGTTTTCGGGAAAAATCTGCGCGAACAGCGTCCAGTATCCGGCTTGCTCGGCTCTTTGAATCAGGGCTTCAAGCAACTGACCACCCACACCCTTTCCCTGATGCTTTGCGGAAACGTAGATCGAAACTTCTCCCACACCGCGATAAACCTCCTTGGCAGAGCCGGGGCTTATTCCGGCCCAGCCCGCAATGGCGCTATTGTCTTGCGCCACCAAAGCCAGTCCCCGCCCCGTTAAAAAGCTGGCACTGAAACTGTCCCAGTCATGCGGTATATGGCGAAAGGAAGCATTTCCGGTTGCCAAACCTTCGGCATCAATGGCCGATATGGCCGCAGCATCAGCAGACCTCGGCGGGCGAGTTCTTATCCGGATCAGTTCCATAGTGTCACCACGATCATGAGAAGGGTCAAACCAGCCAAAGCCTGCACTATTGCACCTCCGGCCAAGATGAATATAGCGCGCCTTTCGCTTCGTTCACCTTGCAATGCGTCCTGGCGCACAAGCCAATAGTAGCTGTATCGCGATGAAAGAGCCAAGGCAGATTGCGAACACGGCTGCAACGGCATCAACCCCGCTGGACAAAACCACCGGAGCAGCCACAGGTCCGATTGCCGCAAAAGTTGCCATGGACGAGCCTTGGACGCATTTGAATAGAGCAGTTTGAACCCGGCAAAGGCTCCAAAAGCAGCATCCATTTTGCACCGGCCTGAAGCAGGCGACAGGGCAGCATAGGCCGTCTCCGAGGCCACGTTTTGTCTGGAGAGCACAGCCACGAGGGTGAAAGACGGTAGCAAAATCAATGCAAATTCCCCCAAAGCCGCCCGAATCCACGATTGTATTCCGCAATAACCTGATCTGCATTCAGCCCGCCACCGAACCCTATGGCAAGCGTCAGCAGAACCATCCATACCACCAGCGGTAAATCGGGAACAAAACGGTACCATCCCGTGGCGAAGGTGTTTTTTGAAAGCGTTTCCGCCATGGTGACTTTCCCTGTATAGTGAGTTTAAAGCATGTTAAAATAGCCAACAGCATTCACATAATGAAAAAATCATAGGGCCATCATGACCTTTACTCATGCTATGCCAGCTTTGCGATCCTTACAGGTCTTTGAGACTGCCGCGCGCTGTGGCGGATTTACCGCCGCAGGCGAAGAACTGGGCATCACACAAAGCGGGGTTTCCCGACATGTATCCAATCTTGAAGCAACCCTTGGTATCACGCTCTTTGTGCGCAACGGGGCCAGACTGCGCCTGACGCCAGTGGGCAAACATCTGGCAGAGCAGTTGGCTGACGCGTTTTCCCGCACTTGGGCGGCTGTTGCAAACGCCAAACGGTCTGATCAGGTTGTCACGTTATCGATGCTCCCTTCTGTTGCATCCAAATGGTTCGCGCCACGTTTAGGCCGTTTCATGGCGGCACATCCCGACATAGACCTTCGCCTTACGGCCTCGCGGCATCTGGTGGATTTCGCCTCCGAAGGTGTGGATGCAGCGATCCGTTACAGCCCGTTGCCATCGGGCAATTTGGCGGCCGTAAAGCTTGCGACAGAAACCGTCAGGCCGGTTTGCTCACCGGATTACGCCCGACACCACGACCTGAATGCCCCCGAAGATTTGTACCACACAACACTTTTATGCGGTGATATTCCAGAGAACTGGCCTGCCTGGTTTGATGCAGCCGGATGCAGTCCCCCGCCCCCTTCAGGCCCGCGCCTTGGCGATGACGGGGCCATCTTGCAGGCAGCAATCGAGCATCAGGGCGTCGCGCTTGGTCGATCCTTACTTGTGGCCGATGATATAGCGGCAGGCCGCCTGATTGCGCCATTTGCGACAACCCTTGCTGCCAGCCATGCCTATTGGTTTGTTCGCCCGGAAAATTCTGCCTTGTCACCCGCAGGTGACGCAGTTCAGGATTGGCTCGTCGACCAGTTCAAAGGAGCTGGTAATTCTGCACATTAAAATACATTTCGAATTCGTCCAAATATCCGGGGGGAAGACCCATCGGGTCTTGGGGGCAGCGCCCCCTACAACAGCAGCCGCGGATCCCCCCCCATATCCAGACCGGGAAATACCCTGCGTTCCAGATCCGCCGTTTCCAGCCCGTAAAACCCGCGCATAATCCAGGCCGCATAGCGGCGCACATCGTTGGTGGGCAGCAAATCGCGTCCGGCAAACAGATCCGGCTCGGCAATGCCCGGCCAATCTCCGTAAACCCTGCCCCCGCGAATGGCTCCGCCCGCCAGCACCATCGCGCCACCGGTGCCGTGATCCGTCCCTTCAGACCCGTTCTCCCGCACCGTGCGGCCAAATTCCGTCATGCACACCACCGCCGTATCCTGCCAGACCGCTCCCAATTCCGCCTTCAGCGTCACCAGAGCGGATTGCAACTGCCCCAGCGCCTTGCGCATGGTGTTGAATTGCTTCAGATGCGTGTCCCAGCCGCCAAGCGAAAACGCCGCGATGCGGGTGTCTTCACGCAACCGCCCTGCGGCGAATCGCGCCAGCCCTTCGGCTTTTTGCGCGCGTCCGGATTTGACCAGATTTTGCACCATCGTCTGCATCATGTTTTCATCGTTCTCGTCAGGGGCCATCATCGACTGCGCGCCAAGTTCCCCCGCCAATGTAATCGCCGCCTGCCCCGCATCCGCAAACAGCGGGTCTTTGGCATAGATCGCCTCCAGCAACAGCCTCGCTTGCGGGGAAATATCCATGCGCCCCGACGGTGACCAGCTCGAAACCGGTTGATCTCCGCGCATCAACAGCAGGTTTTCACGCCCCACCGAAAAGGCCAGCTCTTTACGGACATCCGGAAACAGGCCCAGCATGCGGTTGATCCAGCCGCTCTCCCGCGTATCCGCGCCAATGTGATCGCTGCCGGATTCAAGCATATCCTGCCCGTCAAAATGGCTGCGTTTGTTACGATAAGGCGTTGAAACCGCATGCACAAATCCCAATTCTCCCGCCTGCCACATCGGCATCAAACCGGCCAGATCCGGATGCAGGGAGAAATACCCGTCCAGATCACTCCCCGCCCGCGCAATCAAGGCCGGACGATAGCCCGCCAGCAAAGGATCCCCGCTTGGCCGCAGCAAATCCAGCCCGTCCATGCCCCCGCGCAGAATAATCACCACCAGCCGTTTATCCGATGGCACCGACGCCAAAGTCATCGGCGTTATCAACGGGCTGGCCGCAGCCGAACAGGCAAAAGCCAGAGTTTTTGACAAAAACGCGCGTTTTGAATGATCCATTGGCGGCTATCTCCTGTTGAACTCGGGAGAGGCCAGCACCAGCGCCAGCCCCTCGATGCGGTTCTCGGCAGCACCGGCGGCCAGTTGCAGCGTTTTACCCGCCGCATCACGCAAGGCCGTCTGCACGAAATCACGCGGATCGCGTTCCGCCCCATAGGCGGCGCTGGCCACCAGCGCCCATTGCAGGCGCGCGGCAATCCCTTGCGGGGTGATCCAGGCCTCGGCTTCCTCGGGCCAGCCATTGGGGCCGGGCGCACGCAGCATGGATTGCCCCATGCTGGCAATGGGAATGCTCATCATCCGGCGCGTGCCGCTAACCCCCATGTTTTCCAGCGTGTTTCGGGAAATATCCAAAGCCCGCAACCCCGACACGACAAACCCGAAAGGCTGTTTCACCTTGCCCCCGAGCGCGCCCCATGCGGCCGGATGCTCCAGCATCGCCTGATAAACCGCCATCAGTTCCGCGCCGCTGTCCAGATAGGCCTGTTGCATCCGCAAAACCAGCTCTTCGGGCGGATCATCCGCCACGAAATGCACCGCCAGTTTGCGCGCGATATGGGCCGCTGTGTCCGGATGGCGGGAAATATCATGGAAAAACTGGCGAATATCGGCAAAGCTTGCCTCGGCGTCACTGCCATAGGTTTTGCCAACCACGGTTTCCGCCCCCGGTTCGGCCCTTTTCTCGTGGAACTCCATACCATGCCCCGTGGCCACAATGCCGGTCAACAGCTCCGCCAGTTGGCGCACGTCCTTTTGGCCATAGGCCCCTCCAACCCCCATGGTGTGCAGTTCCAGCAATTCACGGGCGAGGTTTTCATTCAGACCCAGCTGGCGGGCAATCCCGCGCGGGGAATTGGGGCCATAGGATTTGGTTTGATCCAGATAAATCAACATGCTCGGATGCAGCGCCGCCGCCAGCAACAGATCCAGAAAATTACCCGCCAGATTGGGCCGGATCGCCGCATCCATCATGTCGCCATAGAGCATCAGCGGCCATTGTCCCTTGGGCGCGACGGTGAAATGATCGCTCCAGAAAACCGCCAGACGTTCGCGAAACCCTGCCTCGCTGCTGATGGCGCGGGCAAAACGGGCGTGGATGTCTTTCACCACCAGATGTTTGCGCGCTTTCTTGGCCTTTTGCACATCCTGACGCAGGGCTTTGTCGGCGTTTTTGCCAGCCTTTTTAGCCCGGCGCACCTGTTTGCGATAATGTTTGTACATGCGGCGGCGCTCTGTGTAATCGGGTCTTGGAAAGGCCAGCAGCGCCCTATCCGGCCCTTGCAATTGCGCCAGCAGCTGCGCCACGTCCCCAATTTCGGGGGCGGCGTTTTTAAACCCGTAGCCGAACCGAATTGCCGCGACTGTTTCAAACGACTGCACCATGATGCTCTCCGCTATCTGTTTGGGCCGAGTGTATCCCATCCCCCTGCCCGCGCCAAGTTGGGCAACGGCGTATTCCCGCCGGTCACAATTATCTTGATTTCATAGCCGGTTTTGCGCCAAAGCTTTATCCAGCAGGATTACAGCAGAGACACACCATGGCGAAACTCTATTTTCACTACTCCACCATGAATGCGGGGAAATCCACCGCCCTTTTGCAGGCCTCGCATAACTATCGCGAGCGGGGTATGGAAACCTATCTGATTACCGCCCGTTTCGATGACCGCGCCGGGGCGGGAAAAATATCGTCCAGAATTGGCATTTCGGCGGCGGCGGACGGGTTTGATACGGAGTCAGACCTGTTTGACATGATCGAGACCCGCAAAAACGCCAGCACCCTGACCTGTGTGTTCATCGACGAAGCCCAGTTCCTGAGCCGGGAACAGGTCTGGCAACTGGCGCGCGCTGTGGATGATCTGGGCGTGCCGATCATGTGCTACGGGCTGCGGGTGGATTTTCTGGGCAATCTGTTTCCGGGGTCTGCCGCGCTGTTGGCCTGTGCCGACGAAATGCGCGAGGTCCGCACCATTTGTTTTTGCGGCAAAAAAGCCACCATGGTTGTGCGTCAGGATGAAAACGGCAACGTCATCAAAGACGGCGCGCAGGTACAGATCGGCGGCAATGAAACCTATGTTTCCCTGTGCCGGCGTCACTGGCGCAGCGCCATGGGCGGCTAGGGTCAGGACCCTAGTTCTTGATCTCCACCGGTGCCCGGATCACCAATTCGCCTGCTTTTTCAAAATTCAGAACCATCGTCACGTTTTCGCCCTGTGACAGATAATGCTTTAGCCCCTTGAGCAAAATCCGGTCCCCGCCCCGCTTCAATTCGGCCTGACCGCCCGATTGAATCTCAAGGCCGCTTGGCAAAACCTGCAATTTGGTGGTTCCGTTCGGCTCCACGACCTCCCGATGCAATCCGGCAACCCGCGCAATATCCGTGTGTACCTGCATCAAGCGGTCATCGGAATCCGTGTTGTTGTGGATAACCATATACACAGCGGCGGATTTCGAGACGGGGCTGTTCACCACCACAACCGCATCTTCGACCAACAGGCGCGTGTAATTTGAAATCGATCCGAGGTAGATCGCAAAGCCCGCCCAGCTCAGGGCAAGAAGCACCGCCACCAGTTTGGCAGATTTCAATAGAACGCGCATGTCTTCTCCTGCGGACCAAAATTCACCACCGGCCCCTTTGTGCGCAATTGTATTCTGTGCAAACAGAAATAGATGCAGGACAAAGTGAAGCGGCCCCGGAAGTGATTCCGGGGCCGCAGCAAATTCAGATCAAAGGGTAAATCAGGCGGCAGCCTGAGCCTTTGCAATTTCTTTTTTCACTTTCAGAGCTGCTTCGGAC
>JALWOO010000297.1 GCA_027083485.1 Amylibacter sp.
GCCACGGTGTGGAGCAGCTGGCCGAAGAGGCCGAAGCCCGCTTTCCCGATGCAAAGGTGGCGGTGCTGTCGTCGGATATGGCGATGAGCGCGCGGGCGCTCAAGGAACGGATCAATTCGATTGCACGCGGCGAAGCGGATATCATCATCGGCACGCAACTGGTGGCCAAGGGGCATAACTTTCCGCTGCTGACTTGCGTTGGGGTGATTGATGCGGATCTTGGATTGCAGGGCGGGGATCTGCGCGCGGCGGAAAAGACCTTTCAGCTGATCCGGCAGGTGGCGGGGCGGGCCGGACGGGCGGATAAAAAGGGCGTTGCCTATGTGCAGACCCATCAGCCGGAGCATCCGGTGATCAAGGCGATCCTGTCGGGCGAAGAAGAAGCTTTCTGGCAGGCGGAAGCCGAACAGCGCCGCATGGCCGGCGTGCCGCCCTATGGCCGGATGGCGGGGGTGGTGGTGTCCGGCCCTGATCTGGATCTGGTGTTTGACGTGGCCAATTACATGGTGCGCAATGCGCAAGGTCTGCACAGTATCGGGGCCGAGGTCTTTGGCCCGGCCCCCGCCCCCATCGCGCGGGTGCGCGGGCGGCATCGGGTGCGCATACTGGTCAAGGCGGGCAAGGCCGTGGCACTGCAAGGCGCGCTGAAACGCTGGCGCGACGGGCTGAAGCTGCCGCCCAACCTGCGGGTGAGCATCGATATTGACCCGCAGACGTTTTACTGACCTGCGCAGCAGAGTGTTTATGCGCTCCGCGCGGGGATATTTTCAGAAAATGGATTGGGGGGTGGTGGTCAACCTGCGGGTTGGGCGTTAGAAGTTTGGCGGATTAACAGGAGACTCACCGATGACGCGCAAGATGATCCCGCAGCCGGGAATACTGGATATTGATCTCTATGTGGGCGGCAAGGGCCATGTGGAGGGGCAGTCCAACACGGTGAAGCTGAGTTCCAACGAGAACCCGCACGGGGCCTGTGAAAAGGCCAAACAGGCGTTTCGGGCGGTGGCCGGTAACATGCATATCTATCCGTCGTCGGATCACGGCGAATTGCGCGCAGCGATTGCAGCGGTTCACGGGGTGGATGCGGATCGGGTGATTTGCGGTAATGGCTCGGACGAGGTGATTTCCTTTCTGTGTCAGGCTTTTGCCGGTGTCGGGGACGAGGTTCTGTTCACAGAACACGGGTTTTCCATGTACCGGATTTGCGCGCTGGGCGCGGGGGCAACACCGGTGGAGGCACCGGAAAAGGATCGCCATACGGATGTGGATGCGCTGCTGGCGGCGGTGACGGATCGCACGCGGCTGGTGTTTGTGGCCAATCCGAACAACCCCACGGGTACCATGGTTGACGAAAGCGAAATTGCACGCCTGGCGGAGGGGTTGCCCGATGGCTGTTTGCTGGTGCTGGACGAGGCCTATGCCGAATATGTGGAGGGCTTTGACGGGCATCTGTCCTTGGTCGAGGAGCGCGACAACGTGTTTATGACACGGACGTTTTCCAAGATTTACGGGCTTGGCGGTCTGCGCATCG
>JALWOO010000298.1 GCA_027083485.1 Amylibacter sp.
GGATGTGCCCGGCGCAAAACGGGCGACCACCGATTACGCGGTGATAGAGGCCGTGGGCAAACGTATGGCCTGGGTTGCATTGGCTCCGATCACCGGACGCACCCATCAGTTGCGCGCACATATGGCCGAGATCGGCCATCCGATCATTGGCGATGGCAAATACGGCACCAACTCGCAGGTCAACGAAGGCGAAGGCTGGGGCGCACAACTGGGCGGCTCCATAAGCCGGAAAATGCATCTGCATGCGCGGTCTTTGCGGATCCCGCATCCGGTTAGCAAACGGGAAATGGATTTCACCGCCGATTTGCCCGCTCACATGAAAGCCACCTGGAAATTCTTTGGCTTTAGCACCGGAGAAGCCCCCGCCGACCCTTTCGAGGATATGGAATGACCGCGCCGCTGCGGCTGGTGGTGTTTGATATGGATGGCACGCTGATCAACAGCGCGGCCTTCATTGAACAGGCCATGGCCAATGTTTGCGCGCAGGCCGGTTTTTCCGCGCCATCCGGTGAGGCAGTACGGGCGATTATCGGGCTATCCCTGCCCGAAGCCTTTGCCGTTTTGTTGCCCGAAACCGATTATGCCGAACAGGACCGGCTTGCGGGCTTGTATCGGGAAAATATTGTCGCAATGCGCAGGCAGTCCGGTGATGATGCGCCGCTCTATGCGGGCGCGCGTTGCGCGCTGGATCAACTGCAGGCCCGTGATGAGGTCCTGCTTGGCATTGCCACCGGCAAGGCGCTGCGCGGGGTTCGCCACGCGTTTGAAGTACATGACATCGGGGGCTATTTCCACACGGTACAGGGCGCGGATGGCCACCCGTCAAAGCCGCACCCCTCGATGCTTGAACAATGCCTGCGAGAGACCGGCGTAGATGCCGCGCAGGCAGTGATTGTCGGGGACACGTCCTTTGATATGGCCATGGGGCGGGCGGCCGGTTTTTTGTGTGTCGGCGTGCGCTGGGGCTATCACAGTGACGCGGTGCTGACACAAACCGGCGCGCATGTGCTGGTGGACAATTTTGCCGATCTGGTTCCGGCAATTGACGATCTATGGAGAACGGTATGAACCCGAGCTTGAAGAAACGGTTTTGGGAAAAGGTGAGCGTGGAACCTCTGGATCAGGGGTTTGGCGTGGCGCTGGACGGGCGGCGGATCAAAACGCCGGCCAAAGCGGATTTGCGCGTGCCCGTGCGCGCCGCTGCAGAGCTGATTGCGGCAGAGTGGGATGCGCAGGACGGCAAGGTTGATCCGGAGACCATGCCCGCGACCCGTTGGGCCAATGCGGCTATCGACAAGGTGACTCCGCAGCGCGCTGATGTGGTCGAATTGCTGGCGGCTTATGGCGAAAGCGACCTGTTATGTTATCGGGCCGACAGTCCGGCAGAGCTTTCGGCATTGCAGGAAGCGGCCTGGAATCCGGTCCTGGACTGGGCCAGAACCACCCATAATGCCCCGTTGAACACGACTTTCGGAGTGCTGCCGGTGGCGCAACCGAATCAGTCTGTTGCGAATCTGCGGGCGGCTCTGG
>JALWOO010000299.1 GCA_027083485.1 Amylibacter sp.
ACGCGGCATCGCTAGATCAGGGTTGCCCCCATTGTCTAAGATTCCCCACTGCTGCCTCCCGTAGGAGTCTGGGCCGTGTCTCAGTCCCAGTGTTGCTGATCATCCTCTCAAACCAGCTATAGATCGTCGTCTTGGTAGGCCGTTACCCCACCAACTAACTAATCTAACGCGGGCCAATCCTTCTCCGATAAATCTTTCCCCCGAAGGGCGTATACGGTATTAATCATCGTTTCCAATGGCTATTCCGTAGAAAAGGGTATGTTCCCACGCGTTACTAACCCGTCCGCCGCTCCCAGCCATTTGATTGACCGACAATCCCGACAAAATCCGGGGTCGCATCTCGTGCTACTGCTGTTCTCAACTTTAACAGCCGCAGTCAATCAAAAGGCTGGGCGCTCGACTTGCATGTGTTAGGCGTGCCGCCAGCGTTCGTTCTGAGCCAGGATCAAACTCTCAAGTTGAAACCCAGCCCCACAATGTGGGCACCTGGGTATCCTTGACGCTCGACCTATGCACATCACAAACAAAAGAAACTATCTAACCTTGCGGCCAGATCGCTTTCGTTCGTTCTTCTTTCATAGTTCCAAACTTTTGCCTAAACAAAAGCCCAAAACAGTGAAGCTGACTGTCACTATCATCAGATTTTAAGCCGAAACCCAAAACCCTAAGTAACATGATATACAAATAGTCCGAACTCCGTTCGAAACCCAAACCACCCGCATATCTCTTCGTTTGTATAATAATTTCAAAGAGCTAGCAACGTTTCCGCTGCATCCGGCGCCGATGTCCTGGTGACTATCCCGTTGCCGGTGAGGGGGGTTCTAGGGCCAAAGCCGGAGGGGCGCAACACCTAAATTCAGGTTTTTTGATTTTTTTTGTGCTGCGCAACAAATGGCCTGAAAAACAGAGGTTTAGTGATATTTTCGCAAAGCCTTACCTGCCAAACCCCCGTATAAAAGCTTCAAACAAACTTCCGGAACAGCCGTGTTTTCTCAAATAGTGATTCCAACTCTTCCATTCGGTCTTTCGAGGTTCCCCAAGACTGGCTTTGCACCGCTGAAATGATCGCTTCGAGGATAAACATGGTGACCACCGACGAATCCCATGTGGAGGGCACTTCGATTCGGGAGTGGATCTGGTGGGTCGCGGCCTTGCCGGCGGGGGAGCCCCATTGATCTGTGAACAAGATAATCCGCACCCCGCGCGCCTTGGCCATTTCGGCGAATCGCAACAGGTCCTGCTCGTAGCGGCGCATATCAAACATCACCAGCACGTCGCCCTCTTTCAGGCTCAAGAGGTAATGCGGCCAGCTGGAGGAATTGCGCTCGATCAGGGTCACCCCGTCGCGCATCATTTGCATATGGGTAAAGAAGTAGCTCGCCAATGTGTGGCTGAGCCGCCCGCCAACCACCGCCACCGTGTGCGCGGGGTCGCTGAGCAGGGCGACGATCGCGTCAAACTCGGCGGCGTTCAGGTGTTTGAGGGTGTTGCGCAGGTTGTCAATCACATTGTCGGCAAAGCGGTTG
>JALWOO010000300.1 GCA_027083485.1 Amylibacter sp.
AACGGGCGGGCCGAGGTCTCCATCGCGCCCGACCTACTGGAGCGGTTCACCGTCGAGGGCCACCCGCCGCGTTCCGTGATTATTATCCATATCGAGGAAATCTATTTCCAATGCGCCCGCGCGGTGATGCGGGCCAACCTGTGGAAAACCGAGAACTGGCCCGACCTGTCCGGGGTGCCGACCGCAGGGCAGGTGCTCAAGGCGCAAACCGAAGGCGAGGTCGGCGGCGAAGCCTATGACCGCGAATGGCCCGCCCGCGCCGCCAAAACCCTGTGGTAACGGTGCTGTCCTGATCCCGCAACCCCCCCAAACGAAAGCAATCCCATGCCCCATTTTGTGATCGAATATTCCCGCGATGTGGAAACCCGCTATGACATGGCCGAGGTGATGGATATCGCCTTTGCCAGCGGGGTTGAAACCGGTGTGATGCAGGCCAAGGACATCAAAGTCCGCGCGCGGCCCTATGACCATTACCGGATGCCGCAGAAGGGCGATTCATTCCTGCATGTGACAGTGTTTTTGCTGGCCGGTCGCACCGATGCGCAAAAGGAAAAAGTATCGCTGGCCCTGCGCGCGGCCTTGTCGGATCATCTGAAATCTGTGTCCAGCGTAAGTGTGGATATTCGGGATATGAACACAACGGCCTATAAAAAACGGCTGTTGTAAAAACCTATGCCCGGCACCGCCGGGCAGCGCCCTCCCGGTGTCGGGCGCTGCCCTCGTTTTTGTTGGTCTATTCGTATTCCACCACAACCTTGTCGGTGACTGGCACGCTCTGGCAGCTCAGCACATAGCCCTGTTCCACCTCGTAATCCTCCAGCGCATGGTTGGCGCGCATGTCGACTTCGCCTTCCAGCACCTTGCATTTGCAGGTTGAACACACACCGGCGCGGCAGGCAAATGGCGCGTCCATGTCGTTGGCCAGCGCGGCATCCAGAAGGGTCTGGCCCTTGTCCACATGCACGGTGCGCGCGGTGCCATCCAGCACAATAGAGGCCTCTGCCCCCACGGCGCGGGCGTCGGCCCTGATCGCGGCCGGTGTTTTTGCGCGCCCCGGCTGATCGCCGCCGAAGAGTTCGAATTTGATCTGCTCGTCGTTCAACCCGTGATCCCGCAGCGAATCGCGGATGGTCAGCATCATCGGCTCCGGCCCGCAGATATAGGCGGTGTCCACATCGGCAATGTCGATCCATTTTTCAAACAGGGTGTTCAGCTTCTCCGCGTCAATCCGGCCGGTGAACAGGTCGATTTCCTGCGCATCGCTTTCCAGAATGTGAATGACGTTGAACCGCCCCATATAGGTGTTTTTCAGGTCTTCCAGCTCCTCGCGGAACATGATCGAATTCACCCCGCGATTGGCGTAGACCAGTGTGAAATGGCTGTTCGGCTCGCGCTTCAGCACGGTTTTCAGGATCGACAGGACCGGCGTGATGCCGGAACCGCCGGCGAAACCCAGATAGGCTTTGGCCTTGGCCGGCTCGATCGGCGTGTGAAACGTGCCGGCCGGCGGCATGGCCTGCAG
>JALWOO010000301.1 GCA_027083485.1 Amylibacter sp.
CTTCTTCGGGGATGTCGAAAAAGGTCGGGTGACGATAGACCTTGGAATTGGACGGCTCGTAAAACGCGCCTTTTTCCTCGGGCGAGGAGGCGGTGATATGGGCGGCTTCAACCACCCAGATGCTCACACCTTCGTTGCGCCGCGTGTACACATCGCGGGCGTTTTTCAGCGCCATTTCCGCATCCGGTGCGTGCAGTGATCCTACGTGACGGTGGTTCATACCGTGTTGACCGCGAATAAATACTTCCCACAGGGGCCATTCATGTTTCATTGTAATGCTCCTTATTCTGCTGCCACACGGGCGGCTTTTTTCTCTGCATGGGCCATCAGCCCGTCACGCACCCATTTGCCATCGTCCCAGGCCTTGTTGCGGGCGGCCAGACGGTCGGTATTGCAAGGACCGTTGCCTTTGATGACGTCGAAAAATTCGGACCAGTCCGGATCGGCATAACTGTAATGGCCGGTATCCTTGTTCAGGGTGATGCCCGGGTCCGGCAGTTCCAGCCCGAGGTATTCGATCTGGGGCACGGTCTGATCGACAAACTTCTGGCGCAGCTCGTCGTTGGTGTCCATTTTGATCCGCCAGGCCATGGATTGCGCCGTGTGAACGCTGTCCTTGTCCGAAGGGCCAAACATCATCAGCGCCGGAAACCACAGCCGGTTCAGCGCGTCCTGCGCCATGCGTTTCTGATCCGGCGTGCCATTGGCCATTTTCATCATGATGTGATAGCCCTGCCGCGCATGAAAGCTCTCTTCCTTGCAAATCCGCACCATGGCGCGGGAATAGGGACCATAGCTTGTGCGCTGCAACGCCACCTGATTGATGATCGCCGCACCATCCACCAGCCAGCCAACCGCGCCCATATCGGCCCAGTTCAGGGTGGGGTAGTTGAAGATCGAGGAATATTTCATCCGTCCGGCCAGCAAATCCTCGGTTAGGTCATCCCGGCTCACGCCCAGCGTTTCCGCCGCGCCATAGAGATACAGCCCGTGACCGGCTTCGTCCTGCACCTTGGCCAGCAGAATCGCCTTGCGCTCCAGCGTCGGTGCGCGGGTGATCCAGTTGCCTTCGGGCAGTTGGCCAACGATTTCCGAATGGGCGTGCTGGCCGATCTGGCGGATCAGGGTTTTGCGGTAATCATCCGGCATCCAGTCTTTCGGCTCGATCTTTTCGCCGCGATCAATGCGGTCCTGAAAATCGCGTTCTTCCTGCGTCATTTCCTCTCGGGATTTGACGCCGGAACCCGCCGTTTTTACCATCTGTGCATACACGATAATTCCTCCTCTAAACCCGTTCGATAATAAGTGCAGAGCCTTGCCCCACGCCAACGCACATGGTGCAAAGCGCATAGCGCCCGCCTGTGCGTTGCAATTGATAGGCCGCCGCCAGCACCAGCCGCGCGCCGGACATGCCCAGCGGATGCCCCATGGCAATCGCGCCGCCATTGGGGTTCACATGCGGTGCATCATCGGCAACGCCAAGGGCGCGCAATGTGGCCAGCCCCTGTGCAGCAA
>JALWOO010000302.1 GCA_027083485.1 Amylibacter sp.
CACCAACCCCACCTGCCCCATCAAAGGCCCGACCAGCAGCAACGAAATTTGCCGTGATTCCCGCGCAGCACTCTCGGCAGTTAACGCAAGGATCCGGCTTTTCAGCACCGAATGTTGCCCCCTGTGCAGGTTTACCAGCGCCACAGAGGGCGTGGCCAAAGCAACGCCTTTGGCGGCCAGGCCCCGCTGGCTAGCCCGCAGCAGGCATTCACAATAGGCGCGCAAATCAAAGGATGCCCGCATGGCAAGGCTCTGGTCGCAGGAAAATTCCCGCAACTCGCTGACCTGCCGCTTCCAGCCATAAAATACCGGATTCCAGAAAAACAAAGGCCGTATGAATTCGAGCAGAATTTCCCACTCCACATCTCCACGGCGGAAATGTTCCAGCTCGTGGCTCACCGCCATACGCAAATCAGCCGAATTTCCCAGCATGGCCGATGGAATCACAATGTATCGCCGCCTAAGCCCGCGCGTTGAAAACGGCACCAAGACCGTATCGCTGACCAACAGCTGCACAGACCCAAACCGCCGCCACACGAAGCTGTTGTTGATAATACAGCGCAATTTCAATATATTACATGTGATCTGCAGGGAGAACCAGACGAAACCCGCTCCCAGCGTCCAGACCAGAACCTGCGCCCATAAGGTGCCCTGTTCGCTCACGGCCCGGACAAAACCGTCCCGCAGCCCTAATATGTCCTGCAATTGCAAAGCACTGATTTCCACATGCCCCGCCAGATATTGCGCCACCACAATATCGGAAATATTCATCGCATAGCGGGTGGTCAGCCCGCCCAACAGCCAGACAAAAACCGGCGACACGAGGATTGCCACCATGCCCGCATTCAACAGGCGCAACTGGGACACATAGGCGTGTTTCAACCCCGCCCGCACCAGCAAAAACCGCGCCAAGGACCACAAGGAATATGCGACCAACAACATGATGTTGGCATCAATATACACATTCAACAGGGTCTCAATCGGCATTTTTTCCTAACCTTTTTTCCAGCAATGCATGGATTTCCTGAAGCGCTTCCTGGCTCATGTTTTCATCATCCACCAAACGCGCCACCAGTGAGGACGGCGTGTTATCGAATAATTTTTCCGACAGATTGCGCAGGGATTTCGCCTGATAGGCGGGTTTATCCACAGTTGGACGATAGACAAATGATTTTTCGGCGCGTTCGGATGTCAGGAAACCCTTCTGTTCCAGAATGCGCAAAATGGTGGAGGCAGAGGTATAGGCCAGCTGGCGATCATCCGCCAGATTGGCCATCACCTCGCGTACCGTCCCGCCTTTGATCCGCCAGATTGCGGTCATAAACTCCAGCTCCACTTCCGTCAAAAGAGTGCTTTTCTTCTTTTGTCGCATTAAACCCAGCGCCTGTATTTTTTCTATTAAAACCTTAGTAGCACAACCAGACACGTTTAGCAAATACCCCAATCACACCTTCCAGAAGCAAAAAATGCTCCACAGGATTGCCAACCCGCGCGGCCACCACAGCGGCGTGCCG
>JALWOO010000303.1 GCA_027083485.1 Amylibacter sp.
AGGGGATCGGCAACAGCGATTGCAACGACCGCCTGTCCCGCAACCGGCGCAGTTGCAGGCCCAGCGTCAGGCCCGTGTTCGGAATAAACGGAAACGGATGCGCCGGATCAATTGCCAGCGGGGTCAGCACCGGAAAAATCTGATCTACAAACAGGGCGCGCAAATGGGCCAGGTCTGCTTCGGACAGCTCCTCGCGGCCCAGAATGTCAATCCCCGCATCTTCCATTTCTGCCCGCAGTTCGGTCCAGCAATGCTGCTGTGCCTGCATCAGTTTGCGCGCGCGGGCGTCAATTTTGACAAGCTGTTCACGCGGCGAACGCCCGTCCAGCGCCGGCGTGGTAATGCCCTTGTTCACCAATTCGCGCAGACCGGCCACCCGCACCGTATAGAATTCGTCCAGATTGGTTCCGGAAATCGACAGCATCCGCACCCGTTCGAGCAGTGGTAAACGCGGGTTATAGGCCAGCTCCAGCACCCGCCCGTTAAAGGCCAGCCAGCTCAGTTCCCGATTGAAAAAACGTTTGCGGCTGGCCGGATCAAATCCGGCAAGCATCACCCCCGCGTCCACAGGTGTATTCAGAAAATCCGCATTCATCAGCGGCACATCCGGTTGCCCGGTTTCCGGCGCGGCGGGGGCTTGCGGGTCTGTGGGCACAGTGTCCATTATTACAGCTCCTGTTGCAGGGATTCGAGCGTCTTGCGCGCCATATTAACACCGATCCGGCGTTTGTCTTGCAAAGCCTGACGGTCCAGCGCCGCGACCAACGCGCGCGCCTGCGCCAGCGAGCGCTCCATGCGCGGCAGCAGATAGGAAATCAACCCCGGCTCCACCCGCAACTGGCGATCATTAAACAGTTTGACCAACACCGCCGCCAGCAGCGCATCATCGGGGGGCGGCAGGAACACCACGTTGCTACCGGCAAGGCGGCTGGCCAGATCCGGCAGCGTAATGCCCCAGCCCGACAACACCCCCTGCCCTGTCATCAGCAGCGGGGTTTGATGTTGCTGCATCAGGTTATGCAGATGGAACAACGCGGCTTCGGCCTGACTTTGCCCGCCGATACGGTGGATGTTTTCAACGCAGGTGGCACCAGTTGCCAGCTGGTCCAGATCCGATACGGGCAAATCGGTTGCATTCACTGTTTTACCGGAAATTCCGCTGGCCCAGATATGCGCCAGATGGGATTTTCCCGCCCCCGCATCGCCACAAAGCAACAGTTTGTTTTGCGGCCAGTTCGGCCAGTTTTCCACCGCCGCCACCACCAGCTTATTGCTCTGTGAAATGAAATAGTCCTCGCGGCCAAAAGCGGTTTCCAGCGGCAGGTTAAACACAAATTGTTCAGCCATCTTGCGATGTATCCTGATTTCCAAGCCCCTGATAAAGCCGCCCGCCCAGATACTGCGAAATCGCAAAGCGGAACAGCACGCCCAGCACCGCAGCCACCGGCACCGCAATCAACATGCCGGTAAAGCCGAAAAACCCGCCAAAGGCCGACAGGGCAAACATCAGCC
>JALWOO010000304.1 GCA_027083485.1 Amylibacter sp.
AAGGGCGCTTGCGGATCAGGGGCTTTGCACGCCTGCGGCTGCAAAAACCGCCTTGGCCGCCTATGACAGTTTCAGGCCGGACATGGCGGCGATCCAGACGGCTACGGCCATTGACGGCCTGCCGGTGCCCGAACTGGTGCGCCAGTTAAAGGCCCATGCAGGGCCAGAGGCCAAAGGGGCCGTTCACAGCGGGTCCACCAGTCAGGATTTGATGGATACGGTGCTGGCGCAAGGGGTGCAGGACCTAAGCAATCTGCTGGAAACCCGCTTGCAGGATGTGATCGCCGCGCTTGGCACTCTCTCCGCCAGTTTCGGGGAGCGCGCGCTGATCGGGCGCACGCGGATGCAAGCGGCGCTGCCGGTCACCGTGGCCCACCGCATCGAGCAATGGCGCGCACCTCTGGAGCAGCATCTGCAAAGGCTGCAACAGCTGCGGCCACGCATTGAGGTTTTGCAACTTGGCGGGCCGGTGGGTACGCGGGAGTCGTTTCACGGCAAGGGCGATGCCATTGCCCGATTGCTGGCCAAGGAAACAGGCCTACACAACGGGACCTGCTGGCACACGGCGCGGGCCGGGTTGGCGGAATATGCGGGCTGGCTGTCGCTGGTGTCCGGCTCACTGGGCAAGATCGGGCAGGACATCAGCCTGATGGCGCAACAGGGGATTGACGAAATCACCCTGAGCGGCGGCGGCAGCAGTTCCGCCATGCCCCATAAACAGAACCCGATACTGGCCGAAACGCTGGTTAGCATGGCACGCTATAACGCGGTGTTGCTGGGGGGGATGCATCAGGCATTGGTGCATGAACAGGAACGCTCCGGCATGGCCTGGGCGCTGGAATGGCTGTGCCTGCCGCAAATGGCCGAAATAACCGGCAAGGGGCTAAGCCTTGCCAGCCGGATGATCGGACAGATTGAGCGGATTGCCTAGGGTTAGGACCCTAAAGCGGCAATTCCAGTATTTCGCGGGCCTGTTGCCATGTGGCTACGGGGCGTTCGTATTTGTCGCAGAGATCGACCACCCGTTGCACCAGCGCCGCATTCGACGGGGCCAGCGTATCGCGATCCAGACGGACGTTATCCTCCAGCCCTGTGCGGGTGTGACCGCCATTGGCCACACACCATTCGTTAACCACGATCTGCGCCCGCCCGATCCCTGTTGCACACCATTCGGCATCCGGTGCAAGGCGGTTCACGGTTTTCAGATAGTAATCGAACACATCCTGATCCAGCGGCATGGCGTTCTTGATGCCAAACACAAACTGCACATAGAGCCTGCCCGGAATGCGCCCGTCTTTGCTCATAGCCACCGCCTGATGGATATGGGACAGATCAAAGGCCTCGATTTCCGGTTTGATATGATAGCGGCGCATTTCGCCGGCCAGCCAGTCCACCAGATCCGGCGCATTTTCATAAACCCGCGTGGGAAAATTGTTGGACCCCACCGTCAGGGAGGCCATGTCCGGCTGCAAAGGCAACATGCCGCCGCGTTCCTTGTCCGCGCCGGACCGCCCGCCGGTGGAAAACTGGATAATCATGCCGGGGCAATGTTTTTCCAGCCCTTCCTTCAACCGCGCGAATTTTTCGGGGTCCGAGGTGGTAGAGCCGTCATCATTGCGCACATGGCAATGGGCGATGGAGGCCCCTACCTCATAGGCCGCATGGGTACTTTCGATTTGTTCGCTCACGGTAATCGGCACCGCCGGATTGTCGGCTTTGGTGGGAACGGAACCGGTAATGGCCACGCAGATGATACAGGGTTTGGTCATTTTATATCCTAGATGTCAAAGAACACGGTTTCGGTGTCACCCTGCAAGGTGATGTCGAATTTGTAA
Source organism: Amylibacter sp. (assembly GCA_027083485.1). Classification (GTDB taxonomy): domain Bacteria; phylum Pseudomonadota; class Alphaproteobacteria; order Rhodobacterales; family Rhodobacteraceae; genus Amylibacter. The sequence goes on from JALWOO010000304.1 coordinate 1,836, forward strand.
ACCACTCCATCGCCGGTTTCGTGACGTTGGGCAATCAATGTCTGGCGGCGGTGTTGCTGTTCCACAAGGTTCAGCACAGGGTCAGTGCTGTTGTCCTCGTCCGAAAAATACAGGCGGGTGTTCAGGCCGATGTTGATGCCGCGCGCCACGATCCACAGGTTGATATGGGGTGCTTGTCGGGTGCCGCCCCGCCCCGCCGTCGGGCCGGGTTTCACCGTATCAAACTGCCAAAGGCCGGTTTCGAAATCGGTAATCACCCGCCCCCAGCCGCGAAAGCCTTCTTCGACCTCGCCACTGCTTTCGGGGTGGGCATAGACGCCCGCCGCATTGGCCTGCCATGCTTCCAGTAGCACATCCTTGACCGGCGCGCCGGTGCCGTCAAACACGGTGCCTTCGATGCGAATGCGTTCACCGGCGGCATTGGGGCCGGCGATATCCCAGCCCAGTTCGCGTTCATAAATGTCAAACCCCGCCGCACCGGGGGCCAGCCCGATATGCACATAGGGACCGGCGGTTTGCGAGGGTGTTTCCTTGAGGTAATCAAGTTTCTGCGCCATGTCAGTTGCCCTCCAGCCGGTTTTCAAACAGGGTTGAGCGCCGCCCGCGCAGGATGATGTCGAACTTATAGGCCAGCGTATCCAGCGGAATGCTGGCGTTCATGTCCAGCCGCGCGATCAACTGATCCACCGCCGCCGGATCCGGCACGGTGTTAACGATCGGGCATTGCGCAATCAGCGGGTCGCCTTCAAAATACAGCTGGGTAATCAGGCGCTGGGCAAAAGCCGCGCCAAACACCGAAATATGGATATGCGCCGGTCGCCAGTTGTTGACCCAGTTGCGCCACGGATAGGCCCCCGGTTTCACGGTGCGGAAAAAGTAATAGCCGTTTTCATCCGTCAGCGTACGCCCGCAGCCGCCGAAATTTGGGTCAATCGCCGCCAGATAGGTGTCCTTTTTGTGTCGATAGCGCCCGCCTGCGTTGGCCTGCCAGATTTCCACCAGCGTATTCGGCACCGGGCGGGCGTTTTCATCCAACACGCGGCCATGCACGATGATGCGCTCCCCGATCGGGTCGCCGTCCTTGGCATAATTTTTCAGCAGATCGTCATCAATCGGGTCGATATCATTGTGGCCAAACACCGGCCCCGTGATTTCACTGACCGAGTTTTCCAGCGAAATCATCGCGAATTTAGGCGAGCGGGTGACGCTGGTTTTATAGTTCCGGTCCAGCGCCGGCGGCTGCCAGTGCCGGTCCCTCTGATAATATTCTGCCGGTTTACGCATCACTCTCCCCTTCCATTTCCGCATAGGTTTGTTTAGCCAGCTTCAGCGCCTGATTGGCACGCGGCACACCGGCGTAAATCGCAACGTGCTGAAAGGCTTCCAGCACATCCTGTTTGCTGGCCCCCGTGCGCGCAGTGGCGCGGATGTGCATGGGGATTTCGTCAAAGTTGCCCATCGCCGCCAGCAAAGCCAGCGTGATCATAGACCGTTCGCGTGGACTGATCCGGTCATTGGCCCAAACATTGCCCCAGGCCGATTCCGTGATCAGGGTTTGAAACGGGGTGTCAAAACCGGTCTTTTGTGCCTCGGCCCTGTCCACATGCGCATCCCCCAGCACAGACCGGCGCACCTGCATACCCTTATCAAAGCGATCTGACATGGCCGACCTCCTGTAAAAAACCGGTTAGCACAGCGGCAAAGGCCTCTGGCTGTTCGACACAGGGCAGATGCCCCGCTTTGCGGATCAGATGAAACCGTGCGCCGGTGATTAACTCTGTGGTTTCGCGCACCACATCGGGCGGGGTGGAACCGTCCTCGGTTCCGGCAATACCCAGTGTTGGCAGGCTCAAGCGCGCGGTGCTGTCAAACAGATCGGTTTCAGCAATCGCCGCTGCACAGCCGCAATATCCCGCCGTTGGCATACGCCCCAGCATATTACGCCAACCGGCCAGCTTGGATTTATCAGCAAGGAACTGACGCGCAAACCAGCGCTCCAAAATCCCGTCGGCAAGCGCTGGCAGACCGTCGTTCTGCACGACTGCAATCCGTTCGGCCCACTTCGCAGGCGTCCAAATTTTCGCCGCCGTATTGGACAGCACCATCGCGCGCAACAAATCGGGCCGTTCCGCCGCCAGCCCTTGTGCCACCATGCCGCCAATCGACAGGCCGACAAACACACAGCCCTTTGCCCCCAGATGATCCACCAGCGCCGCCGCATCCGCCACCAGATCGCCCATAAAGTAATCACCCTCCGGCGCATCGGTCAGCCCATGGCCGCGCATGTCATAGCGGATCACCCGCAACCCGTCAGGCAACAGCGCCACCACCTGATCCCAGAGCCGGAAATCCGTACCCAGAGAATTGGCAAACACCACCGGCACGCCGCTGCCCTGATCCGAATAATGCACGTTAATACCGTTCAGTTCGACCATCTGCATCAGTATGGCAACCCCACATAATTTTGCGCAAACACCGTCTGCGCCGCCTCGTTTTCACGCAGAAAAGCCAGATCGGCCTGCTGCATTTTCAAATCGAATTCGGTCTGGTCGGGGAAACGGTGCAACAGGTTGGTCATCCACCAACTGAACCGCTCGGCCTTCCAGACCCGCGCCAGCGCCTTGGCGGAATATTCCTCCAGCCCCTGCGCGTCACCCTCAAGGTAGAACCGCGCCAGCCCGTTGTACAGATAGTGAATGTCCGACGCTGCCGTATTCAGCCCCTTGGCCCCCGTCGGCGGCACGATATGGGCCGCATCCCCGCACAGGAACAAATTGCCCCAGCGCATCGGCTCGGTCACAAACGAACGCAACGGCGCAATGGATTTTTCAATCGACGGGCCGGTCACCAGCTTTGCTGCAATTTCATCGGGCAGCCGGCGTTTGAGTTCTTCCCAGAACGCCGCATCGGACCAGTCATCCGGGCTGTCATCCAGTGAACATTGCACGTAATAGCGGCTCAGGTTGGCGTTGCGCATGGAACACAGGGCAAAGCCCCGATCCGAACAGGAATAGATCAACTCCTCATGCACCGGCGGGGTTTGCGACAACACCCCGAGCCAGCCGAACGGATAGGCTTTCTCATATTCGCGCCGCACGCTGCGCGGGATGCTCTGGCGGCTGACCCCGTGAAACCCGTCACAGCCCACCACGTAATCGCAATCAAGCCGGTGGCTTTGGCCCTCTGATTCATAGGTCACATGCGGCGCACCGGTGGCGTCATGGATGGCCACATTTTCCGCGTTGAAAACAATCGTGCCGCCCATGGCTTCGCGGGCATCATACAGATCGCGGGTGACCTCGGTCTGGCCATAAACCACCACATGGCTGCCGGTGCGCTGTTTGAAGTTGATGTCGAACATGGCGTTGCCGCAGGCGATCACAGTGCCATCATGGGTAAAGCTCTCGGCATCCATACGCGCGCCAACCCCCGCCTGCCGCATCAGATCGACAAAGCCGGTTTCCAGAATGCCGGCACGAATCCGGCCCAGCACATAATCGCGGGTCTTGCGTTCCAGCACCACGTTATCAATGCCCTTGCGGTGCAAAAGCTGCGACAACAACAGGCCGGACGGACCGCCGCCGATAATGGCCACTTGTGTTCTCATGGCTATTCCTCCCCTGCGCATAGCTTAGTTGCGGAATTAACCCGTGTAAAACATCAAAAACCGCTTTATACATTCAAAAAACAGAAAGTATCCGATGCCCTCCAGTATCAAACTTCGCCATCTTGAGTGTTTCATTGAAATCACCCGCCACCACAGCGTCAAGGATGCGGCGGCGGCCCTTGGCCATTCGCAACCGGCCATGTCCAAGACGCTCAAGGAACTGGAAGACATCATCGGTGCCGTGCTGCTGACCCGCAACCGCGGTGGCGTCACCCTGACCCGCGAAGGCGAGGTATTCCTGCATTTCGCCCAGATGAGCGTCACCGCCCTGCAACACGGCATCGACGGGGTGGAACAGCTTGGCCGGAAGGGCACCACCAGCCTGCAGGTCGGGGCCTTGCCCAGCGTTGCCGCCGGTCTGATGCCGCTGGTGTTGCGCGAATTCAGCAGCCTTGCCCCCAATACGATTCCGGGCATCACCGACGGGCCACATGCCTATCTGATCGAACTCCTGCGCAACGGCGAGCTGGACCTTGTGATTGGCCGCCTTGGCCCGCCCGAAACCATGCAGGAACTTACGTTTACCCAGCTTTACAACGAACAGGTGGTAATTGTGGCCCGTCCGGATCATCCGCTGGCGAAATGCAAGGACTTTCATGAACTGGTGAACTGGCCGATCATCTATCCGGCCCCCACTTCGGCCAGCCGGCCCTTGGTGGAACGTATGCTGATCGCCAACGGAGTCGGTGATTTGCCCAACCGGATCGAAACCGCCTCTGGCGCATTTGGCCATGTCTACACCCGCAGTTCAGACGCGCTCTGGATTATTACACACGGGGTTGTGGCCGATGAACTGGCTGAAGGGCGGATCGTAGCGCTGCCGCGGGAT
>JALWOO010000305.1 GCA_027083485.1 Amylibacter sp.
GTTTCATCCTTACAACGGGAAAAACCTGTCATGGGAGATAAACCCGCCCGCCGTATGCTGGGCCATGCAATTGATGGCGGGGTCGGCAATCAGGGGATTTCCGTGCCGATCCGCGGCCCATGCGGCGAATTTGCGCTGTTTTCCCTGTCTCATAGCTGTCGCGATGCGGTTTGGGCTAAAGGCATCGGTAACAGAAAATCTATGTGGGGTTGTGGGAGTTCTCCAATACCCCCCCCTGCGCGGTTAGCCCGTTAAGCCGGCTTACCGCTGGAAACCTCCCAAACAGGCCTTTGGCCGAACGGGACATCAGCAAGCCTGCACATAGGTGCCCGGAACAGGGTTTTATCCCTAAGGTTGATAGACAAACAGGCCGAAATATTGTTACCTGTTTGCATCACTCTGGGTTGTGGCGTCAGGGTGCAGGGGAAATCGGCCACAATCGGAGTTTACGCATGGCAACGCTTAGGGGAACCAACGGGAACGACACGCTGATCGGCAGCGAATTCATTGACAGCTTTTACGGGCTTGACGGGGATGACCTGTTGTTGCTGGGCGGTGCCCGCGCCGCAACCTCCTATTGGCCGGGAGAGGCGGATCTGGCTTATGGCGGCAATGGCTCCGATCGCTATCAGGTCGATGTGCGGGCCATTGGCGGCGTCATTATCGAGGATAACGGCCAGTCCAACAGCAATGCGGATATGATTACAGGGCTAAGCGCGCTGGCGCAGCAACCGATCGGCCACAGCCATTTCTTTTCGGAAATGGAACGCGTCGGGGATGATTTGCATATTATTACCGCCCAGCGCCAAAGCTGGTTTCGCCACCCCGGCATCCGCTCCGTGGATATCACCGTTGTCAATCAATACGCAGCCGACGGCACCGACAAAATCGAATATCTGATGGCGGACGGCCAGCGCTATAACCTGATCACAGGCAATAGCGGCACCGGTGCTGCGGATATCCTCGCCGGTAGCCAGACCAAAGATATCTTCCATGCCAAAGCGGGCGACGACTATGTCACCGGCAACGGTGGCCATGACAGGCTGAATCTCGGTTTCGGGGATGATTTCGGGTTTGGGGGCGCTGGAAATGACAGGATTTGGGGCGGTAACGGGGCCGACCATATCGAAGGCGGCAGCGGCAACGACAGGATTTGGGGCGGCAATGGAGCCGACTGGATCAGTGGCGGCAAAGGCCGGGATGTTATTCGCGCCGGCAATCAGGCGGATGTGATCGACGGGGGCGAAGGCAACGACAGGCTGTTTGGCCAAAGAGGCGATGACCAGCTGACCGGCGGTACCGGCAATGACAGGCTGTATGGCGGTATCGGCGCGGACAGCTATATTTTTGAATACGATAGCGGGGCCGGATGGGGCAATGACATCATCAACGAGCGCTCGAGCAATGCCGCAAACCGGTGGCAAGACACAATAGAGCTGCGCGGGTTTTATGGCCCGGGCAGCAATGAGGCACAGGCCATTGCCAAGCTGGCCATCGCGCGGAACGGC
>JALWOO010000306.1 GCA_027083485.1 Amylibacter sp.
GGGTTCAGGCGCATGGAGCCGTTAATGATCGACTTGGCCGCCTTTTCGCGCGGGCGATCCGCGTAAACGTATTTGTGGATCAGATCGACCATGGCATTGATGGCATCCTCGCCTTGGGTTTTATCCACCATCACCGCGTTGTAATCGGCCACACCGGCAGAGAAACCCTTGATAAAGGCCGCCGTCATATCGCGTTCGTTGGCGGCGTTATTGGCCGAGGTGAACACGGTTGTGACCTGATAATGCGGCAGGTAATCGGAAATATTGCCGATGATATGCACCTTGCCGGAACCGGCCAGCGGTTTGGCGATATGGGGCACGATCGACCAGGCATCAATCTGGCCGGATTTAAGCGCGCCGATGATGGCCCCGACCTTTTGTAGCGGTTTGAACTTGACCTTGACGCCCTCGGCCATGGCCACTTTGGATCCCATGTAATGGAAGGATGATCCGGCGCTGGTCATGCCATAGGTCTTGCCGTCCAGCATTTTCGGCGAGGTCAGGCCCGCCTGAAAAGCCGCGTCGGAGGCAAGAATTTTCTGGCCGTCAATGCCCGGTTCTTCGGACAGGGCACCGCCGATCACCTTGATCGCGCCTTTGTCGGCCAGCGATACCAGACCGCCGGAAATCGCCGTGACCGCATAGTCGATATCACCCGAAGCAATGGCTACGGCCATCGGTTGCGAGGCGCTGAAAAATTTCAGTTCCACATCCAGACCGGCATCGGCGAAATAGCCCTTTTCCAGCGCAACAAAGCTGCCGGAATGGCTGGTGAAATGCAGCGCGCCGACCTTGATCTTGCGGTTTTGCGACAGGGCCGGTGTGGCCAGAGCAGTGGCCGCAGCAGCCCCGCCCATCAATGTCAGCGCCGTGCGGCGGTTCAGTTTTGTCATGTCTTTACTCCCTTTTTAGGTTTTCAGTCTTGTTCTATTGCAAGCAACCAGTCCGACAGGCCGCGCCCCACCTGCGCGCCCAGTGTTCGGGCCAGATCGTTATGGGCGGAAATTACGCCGGTTTCCAGTGCCGAAAGCGCGTCTCCGATACGGGCAGTTTGGCAGGCAACCGTCACGGCGGCAACCCCGCGCGCGTTCAGGGCCGGCAGGCGGGTGATGCCGATATCATCGGCCCCGATCCCTGCGTCGTTAAACACGGCAATACGTGCGTTCGCCTTGATCGCCCGTTTGGGATTGCCGCCTATCAGCCCGCCATGCGAACCGGTAATCACGATTTTGCCAATGTCTTGTGGTCCGACCAGCGAGGCAGAATCCAGCAGGTGCAGGTTTTCGCCATGGCCGAATTTATATGCCTGTCGGGATTCCTGAACCGGTTGCAATTTTCCATTCGGCACAGGCGCATCCTGCAGCAGGGCCACGGCCTGTTTGACCGGCATGCCGGGCATCACCCCCAGACCGGCAGCAATATCATTGGCGACGCTGATCACCCCGTGCGCCAGCGCATCGCGGGCGGATCCGATACGGCAACTGTCACCATCCACCGCTGCCGCCGC
>JALWOO010000307.1:0-342 GCA_027083485.1 Amylibacter sp.
ACAGGGAAGTCTGCTCGCACTGAAAAGTCTTGCGTGCCAGATGCACTTGGACATATGGCTCCATTATTGCCTGTGCAAGCCCATTGGATGTTAGTGAGTTGGGCAGCTAATTGGGTCTCGACAATGGCATCGTTTAGGTTTGTCGTACCTATGTTGCTAATGGTTAATTGATAGACTAAGTTTTGGTGTGCATTGATGTTTTGAACATTATCAGTCATGGCAATACTCAAGTCAGAACCTGCTGCAAAAACATTAACAGGATAATCATTAAATGGATCGGCTGGTAGTGGACTTGTGCCAGCTAAGATGTTTCCTGTTGTACTGTCTGTTAAGGCATTGCCC
>JALWOO010000307.1:352-1505 GCA_027083485.1 Amylibacter sp.
TTAGAGCTGTGGCTAAAGATAAAGTGACTTTATTTGCTGCCGTAACATCTGCCGAGGTGATGTTGATATTTGTGCCATTGTCGGTGACCAACCATGCTGCTGTTGGTAAGGAGCTTGGTGCAAGATTTGAGTTGTTAGTAAAGGTTAAGACTATTTCTTTTGACCCTTCTATGGCAGTTGCAGAATTAATAACAGGACCTCGACCTTGAGTGCCACCATAGTAATGTTGTTCCAGTGCTTTCCACCACCTAAAGGCAAGGGTTTGCACTTCATCATCGTTAATAAAGTGCACATTATCGGTTGTTCCATCATTGCTAATTTCTATATCATATGCTTGAGGACCGAATAAAACAGCATTGTTACTGTCCCACGCATCCATTATGGCTAAGCGAATAGGCGTGACAAAAGGGTTGTGATCAATCCATTGTCCTATAGCACCCGAAACTATTTGTGGAGAGCCTGCAATATCTGCTTGAACATCGGTGACAAATTGTTCAAAGGCATTTCTGTACTCTATTTGTGTAACATTATGAACAAATGCATCGGATTCGCCTTGAAACCACAAAATGGCTTTAACCGCATTAACGCCAGAGTTTGCCACTTGAGTTGTCATTTGTGCATAACAATTTAAGGCACCATTACAGCTTGCTCCACCTTTTTGCCATTCAGGAGGATTAACTAATGCTGTTGCACCTGTTGAAACCGTAATAAATGCTACAGGTATGTCGGTGTTTTCAACAATATATCCACCAACTATAGGCCAAACAGAACCTGCAGCTTGTGTTGGATCAGTATCATCATCGCCTAGAAACCACACATTGTCCTGTGAAAAAACGGTTGGAAATACAGCAGTGTTTTGTGCGACATCAGTATAAGTTTGTTGATTAATAGCCCGACCTTCGGCATTGGATTGCCCCGCCACAACATAAACATCACCAATGCCTATATTGGCAACGGTATCGCTTAAGATTGTATTATTAGCACACCGCACGGTTAAATTGCCTTGCCCTATGGGTTGATTTAATAAATTACCTGAAAAAGTACCGCCTGCTGGGGCTGCATCTATGGTGAAATAATTTGCACCGTTAAAAGAAGCTTCAACAGCAGTACAATTTCCAACATAGCTACCAGTTAATGCAAAGTCATATTGGTC
>JALWOO010000308.1 GCA_027083485.1 Amylibacter sp.
GGTAACGGTGCTGTCCTGATCCCGCAAACCCCCCAAACGAAAGCAATCCCATGCCCCATTTTGTGATCGAATATTCCCGCGATGTGGATAATAATCACGGAACGCGGCGGGTGGCCCTCGACGGTGAACCGCTCCAGCAGGTCGGGCGCGATGGAGACCTCGGCCCGCCCGTTCACTCGCGTGACCATCGTTGAACCGGGCGTCAGAAACATCAGCGCAATACGGCCATCGGCCACGATGTTGCGCAGGGTATCGATGCGATCATTGCCGCGCCGGTCCGGCAGGGCGAGGGTTTTGTCATCCAGTTCAAACACCACCTGTCCGCGATCCCCGCGCGGCGAGGCATCCGCCCCCTCTGGCCCTGCCGTGGCAATGGCGCAAAACGGGCTGGTTTCGATCAGCTTGCGATATTCCGGCGTCAGGTGATGGGCCACCTTGCGCAGGGAGGGTGCTTTGGGTGTGCCATAAAGGGATTCCAGATCGGCAATGGTTTTAACGATCGTCATTGAGCGCCTCCTCGGCCAGCCGGTCAGAGGCGGTTTCGATTACCTCCTCGAGCTTTTGCATAAATTCATCGGTTGGCAGGCCCGGTTTGATCCGCGGCAGGAATTCGACCACCGCCACACCCGGTTTGCGATACACCCCGTGGCGCGGCCAGAAATAGCCAACGTTGGTGGCGGCGGGGACGACCTCCTGTTGCAATTCCTTGTACAGCACCGCCGCGCCCACCTTGTAGGGCAGCTTGGCACCGGGGGCGACACGGGTGCCTTGCGGGAAAATCACCAGCTGGCCGGGGTCTTCCTTGCCGGCTTTGACCTTGGCGACCATGGCCTTGATCGCCTGCCCCCGCTTGCCGCGATCCACCAGCACACAGCCGATCCGCTGTGCATAAAGCCCCAGCACCGGTGCCCATTTCAGCTGGCTTTTCATAATGAATTTGCCTTTGGGAATGGCCGAAAAAATGATCAGAATGTCAAAAAAGCTCTGGTGTTTGGAGGCAATGATCACCTCGTCTGTAGGCACCTCGCCGCGAACTTCCGATTTCAGGCCGACCACGTGGTGAGCCGTCCAGCGCACCCAGCGGCAATAAAGATGCATCACCTGATAGGCCCATTTTCGGTCATAAATCGCCAGCGGCAGGTAGACCAGCCCCATGATCGGCATCGCCACATACATCAGGAATATGAACACCACAGAGCGCAGCCATTGAATTGCATAAGCCATCACATCAACCTTTTCAAAACACGAAATGCCGCCAGTCGGGTCGCCCAGAATGCCACAATCGCGGCCAATGGCGGAATCAGCAGCGGCAACAGCCAATGCGCCCCGCGAAACCCGAGGCCGGTCAGAAAGGCACCTTCCTCGGCGGCGGCGGGCAGAAAATACGTTGCAATCATCGCCAGCACCGTGCCAACCAGCGCGCCCATAAAGGCCCGCACGGTAAAGCGGCGCACAAAGGCGCGGGCGATATACACATCCCGCGCCTTTGTGCGCCGCTTTACCG
>JALWOO010000309.1 GCA_027083485.1 Amylibacter sp.
TAATACTCAAACAGCCACTCAAGGAGGACAATCAAGTTTTGATGTCGATATTGAAAATCAAGGAGATTCAGCTTTGACTCCTAGAGTAACTGTTGGGTTGTCAGGCTTGATTGATACAGTCCAAGCACAAGAAAATCAGTCTTGGACATGTGACGTGAGTGGTTTAGTGGTGAATTGTCAGTATATAGGAGCTTCTGTTCCATCTGGTCATAATTCAACTATTCACTTCGATCTAGACTTATCACGCATTAGTGTTCAATCAGAAGATATCATTATTAGTGCATCTGTAGAATCTGATACAGAAGATGATGTTTTAGAAAATAATACTGCTAGCTCTACGATAAGCGTTAATCCTACACCTACAGAAGGCGAAATATTATCAGCACTTCAATCTGCTTTAGATGGCAAAGCGAATCAACAAGTTAATCGTGCCATACAAAATGTTGCCAGTTATTGTGAAGTGAGTTATTTCAAAGCACTCGAAGGATTGTGTTCAGATTTATATCAAACTGCCCTAGATGGTGATGGTGAAACGATTAATACTGTCATGGAACAAATTACACCTAATGAAGTGATTGGTCAATCAACTTCAATCGCCGAAATTGCAACCGCACAATTTAGGAACGTAGGTTCGCGTTTGGCTGTATTGCGTTCGGGTGGTGGTTCTGGTTTTAGTTCAGCGGGTTTAAATGCTCGATTAGGAAATGGTAGTATTCCAATTGGAATGTTAACCTATTTGAATAAGTCTGCTGATGAATCAAAGGATATTGATGTAAATAATGACTTTATTTCACCTTGGGGATTCTTTGTAAATGGTACCATCTCAATGGGCTCTCGTGATGCAACAGGAAGAGAGCTTGGATTTGATTTTGACTCTTACGGACTAACAGCAGGTGTGGATTATCGATTGTCAGCCAATAAAGTGGTTGGTGTCGCATTAGGTTATGCAAACTTTGACTCTGATATTGACGGACAAGCCAAATTAAAATCAACTGGATTAACACTGACTGGTTATGGTTCTTTCTATGTCAATGATAATTTTTATGTCGATGCGCGTATAAGTGTTGCTAAGCCTGATTTTGATCAATCAAGAAAAATTGATTTCACTCTTGGAGATACAACTATTTCAAGAGTCGCTAATGGTTCAACTTCAAGTAATCAATACTCAGTTGCAATGAGTGCTGGTTATAATTTCTATAAAAATTCATGGAATATTACACCAAATGGTTCATTTCGATACATCAAAACGACTATTGATGGTTTTACAGAGACTGGAGCAGGTGGCTTTAATTTTAATTATTCTGAACAAGACTTAGAGTCAATGATATGGTCAGCAGGAATTAAAGTGTCAAAAGCAATAAGCTTAAAAAATGGTGTTATAACGCCACAATTTGACTTTGATTATAACTACGAAAGTTTAAATGATGGTAATGACATAGAAGCTCGGTTTGTAACTGCTCCATTAGGTGAGGTGTTTATAATTGAGACTGATTCACCAGATAG
>JALWOO010000310.1 GCA_027083485.1 Amylibacter sp.
ATCCACATGGGGGCCGTGGATATGGCCAAGGAAGCCCCGAATGTCACACGGATGAAATTGCTCGGGGCCGAGGTTGTTGCCGTGACCGAGGGCGCACAAACCCTGAAAGAAGCGGTTGATTCCGCCTTTAACAGCTATGTGCCGCAGGCGGAAACGGCGTTGTTCGGGATCGGCTCTGTGGTTGGCCCGCATCCCTTTCCGGTGATGGTGCGCGATTTCCAAAAGATCGTTGGCATCGAGGCGCGCGAACAGTTCCTTGAGATGACGGGCGAATTACCGGATGTGATTGCGGCCTGTGTAGGGGGCGGTTCCAACGCCATGGGGCTGTTTTCCGGATTTTTCGATGATGAATCCGTCGAAATTTTTGGCGTGGAACCGGGTGGTACATCTTCCAAACTGGGCGATCACGCGGCGACGCTGACCTATGGTCAGGACGGGGATATTCACGGTTTCCGCACCAAATTGCTGGTGGATGAAAACGGCGAACCGGCTCCTGTGAATACGCTGGCCTCCGGTCTGGATTATCCGGGCGTTGGTCCGGAACATGCGCATTTGCAAAAATCCGGTCGGGTGAATTACACCATGGCAGGGGACAAGGAAGCGTTAAAGGCGTTTTATGATCTGTCCCGCTATGAAGGCATCATTCCCGCGCTTGAAAGCGCCCATGCGCTGGCCTTTGCCATGCGGGAGGCCAAGAATTATGCGGGCAAATCCATCCTGATCAACCTGTCAGGGCGTGGTGACAAAGATATTGATTATGTCACCGAAACCTACGGGTTTGGCGAATAGACCGTTTCACCAAAAAAACAGCTGCCCGATTTTGTCGGGTAGCTGTTCAAAGGGGGAAATGAAGACGCGCCCTAGCCGCGTGCCATTTTGACAAAGCGGTCAAATACATTTGCATTGGCGGCGATGACGGAACCGTCCTCGATGGAATTGCCGTCCTCGTACATAGAGGTCGTAAAGCCGCCGGCCTCTTTGACCATCAACAGGCCTGCCGCGATGTCCCATGAATGCAGGTTGCGTTCCCAGAAACCGTCAAAACGACCGGCCGCCACATAGGCCAGATCAAGCGAGGCCGTGCCCCAGCGGCGCACGCCGGCACAAACCGGCAGGATGCGGGCCAGATCCTGCAATGTTTCAGGCAGGTCTTTGCGACCGGCAAAAGGCAGGCCGGTGGCGAAAACCATTTCGATCATGTCACGGCGACCGGACACGCGCAAACGGCGGTCATTGAGCCAGGCACCGGCCCCTTTTTCAGCGGCGAACAGCTCTTCGCCGGCCGGATTGAAAATCACCGCAGCCACGATTTCGCCCTTGTGTTCCAGCGCAATGGAAATCGCCCAATGGGGCAGGCCGTGCAGAAAATTGGTGGTGCCATCCAGCGGGTCCACAATCCAGCGGCGGGTCGGATCGGCACCGGCCACTTCGGCGCTTTCTTCGGCCAGCCAGCCATAATTCGGGCGTGCTTCGGTCAATTCCTGGCGGATGATCGATTCC
>JALWOO010000311.1 GCA_027083485.1 Amylibacter sp.
GATGCGCTCTATGATCAGGCGGTTGCCATTGTGGTGCGCGATCGCAAGTGTTCCACCTCCTATATTCAACGCAAACTGTCGATCGGTTATAATAAAGCCGCCAAACTGGTGGAGAAAATGGAAGAAGAAAAGGTCGTGTCCCAAGCCAACCACGTTGGAAAACGCGAAATCCTCGTTCCCGAACAATAGCGGCTTTCCGCCGTTTCAGCCCCGTATCATAACAGTCTGGTGATACGGGGTTTTATTGGCCACCAGAGTTCTTATGTTAGCAATATGAAAAAGCGTATATTTCTTGGCGGGCTGGTTGCCCTGGTTTTAACTCCTGTCGCGCAGGCACAGGAGGCAGAGCTGTCTTTGGCCGAGATTTCGGCATATCTGAATGACTTGAAGACCGCGAAAGGCTCTTTTACCCAGATCAACACCGATGGGTCTCTGGGTAAGGGCACGTTCTATTTGCGCCGTCCGGGCCGGATGCGGTTTGAATACGAGGGGCGCGATTCTGCGCTTGTTGTCGCAGGGCAGGGTACCTTGGCAATTTTTGACCAGAAGTCTAATGCGGGACCGCAGCAATACCCCCTGAAGCGCACGCCCCTGCATATCATTTTACAAGAGAACGTGAACCTTGGCCAATCCAACATGGTCACGGCCCATAGTTTCGACGGGACATCCACAAGTATTACCGCACAAGACCCACAGCATCCGGAGATGGGTAATGTGAAACTGGTGTTTACCAACAATCCGATCGAATTGCGCCAATGGGTAGTTACCGACGAGGCCGGTAGTAAAACGACTGTTATTCTAGGTGACCTTGATACGAAAACCCGGGTACCTGCCCGCCTGTTCGACATTGCAGCATTGATTCAGCAAAATGAGGAAACACGCTAGGGCGAGTCCTGCTGGACTCATCCACATTACCTTTTCCCCGTAACGTGGATGATGTTTCTTATTAGCGCCTGCAGGTGGCGAGCTGATCGCGATACATATTTGCCCGCGCTTGCACCTTGCTTGCGACATCCAGCAACCAGCCTTTGGAACGATAACTGCCCCGCTTATAGCCGGTCTGCCCTTGATGATAGGCAAGGTATTGGTTGTAAGCATCGGTTTTCGGGATACCCAGTTTCTTGTTGGATTCGTTCATATACCAACCCATGAAATTCACAGCATCGCGGAATTTCCGCCGTTTAGCACCATAGTTCCCTGTGGCGCGGCGATACCCGTCCCATGTGGCATCAAGAACCTGAGCATAGCCATAGGCCGAAGACCGGCGTCCCATCGGAATAATTCCCAACGCATATTTATGCGGGGTGCGGGCCTTGGCGACAAAGCGGCTTTCGTGATAAATCGTTGCAAGGATAACGTAATCCGGCACACCGTATTTTCGTTCAACCTTGCGCAGATCTTTGAACCACTTGTGTTTTGCGGATTTCATAGAACAAGCATTGTCGAGGTTTGGCGGAGGGGTCTGTCTGCCACCGGAACAGGCGGTCAGGAACAAGACCAAAATTAGAATTGTACTGCGTTTCATGTTGCCTCTGATCCAGTCTATTGCTGGTTTTAGTTGATATTACCGCAAATGCACTTAGATTCAAAGAGTTTTAAGTATGCTTTAAACCAGAAAACCAAGAATGACAGGCAGGGTTATTACAGACATCAACGTGCTGACAACGACCAGGCCGGCAACCTGATCGGAATCAGCGCCGTATTTTTCCGCAAGCAAATAGGAGGTGACGGCAACCGGTGTCGATACCTGTACAATCAGCACCGCTGCCGGTATCGGATCCAATCCAAAATAGACACCTGCCGCCCATGCAGACCCCGCACAAATTACGGCTTTAAGCACCGAGAGGAAAACCGACTGCCCCACACGCCCGGGCGTTAAACGCGCGAGTGCGACGCCAAGCGTAATCAGCATAAGCGGGATCGCCATTTGACCAATCAGTTCCAGTGTATTGGTGGCCCATTTTGGTGTATGCCAGCCTTGGGTCATAAAAACGGCCCCCAGAAGGGTTGCCCCGAGCAGAGGTTCCTTAACCACCCGCATCAAAGACCCGCTCCCAGCCACCAGCCAAATACCAAAGGTAAAAGAATAAACCGCCATCACCGCAAAAACCACGACAGCGTATCCAAGTCCGACCTCACCAAAAGCAAACAGGGCAAGCGGCAGGCCGAGATTGCCGGTATTGCCAAAAATTAGCGGTGCAAGAAATGTCCGTACGTCCAGCCTGCCCAGTTTTACCAATACGAAAAAAATGACAGTTACCAGCGCATAAGCGGCACAACTGGCCCAGAATGTCGCCAATAAGGCGCTGCGTTCGATCTCGGTTTTCATCAAAGCTGTGAAAATGAGCGCAGGAACCGAAACCGACATTGTCAATCGGGTGACAAAGGCCACACGATATTCAAATCCGAGACGCACCCAGGCAAAACCGATAAATGCCAGAATAAATACCGGTGCCACAATTTGCAGAACTGTCAAGAATATGGCCACGGATTGTTTCCTCGTTTTTTCTTGCAATAACTCGTCAAATTTTAGAGAAATTGTCAATGGGATCACTTTGTGATTCTATTGTAGAGTAGGGGGTATCATAGTGGGCATGTTGACCGCAGAAGCAAAATTTACCATCGGGCAGGTTGTTCGACATCGCAAACACCCTTTTCGCGGTGTGATTTTTGATGTGGACCCTACATTCTCCAATACACAGGAATGGTGGGATTCAATTCCCGAAGACGTGCGCCCGAACAAAGAGCAGCCGTTTTACCATTTGTTGGCGGAAAACGACTCTTCTTATTATGTTGCCTATGTTTCCGAACAGAACCTTGAGCAGGATATTTCCGGCCAGCCGGTTGAACATCCAGAGGTCATTGCCCTGTTTGGTGACATGAACAACGGTCAATACCGTCTGGATGTACAACTGAATTAAAGGTGATGGCCACAGGGTCAGTATCCTAATGCGCAGCCGTCTTTTCTTGGGTCGGATGCGCCTTGCAGGATACCGTTTTCGTAATCAATCAAGATTGCCTGCGCCCCGCCGATGGCTACATCCGGAATGGAAACTTTATGCCCCATTTCCGACAGTTCATTGCGAACAGCATCTGAATAGCCACGTTCAACAGCCATATTGCCTTCGTCGCTAAAACTGCGTGGCGCATCAATTGCTGCTTGGGGATGCATATTGAAATCCACAACATTTGTCACAAACCGCGCATGGCCGTTTGGTTGATAGGCCCCTCCCATGACTCCGAAGGGCATAATCACACGCCCGTTCTGGCGCAGCATGGCCGGAATAATCGTGTGCATGGGACGCTTGCCGCCGCCAGCCTCGTTCGGGTGCCCAGGCTCCAGTGAAAAACCGGCTCCCCGATTTTGGAAGTTGATACCGAATTTCGAGGATGCCAGACCGGAACCGAAACTGTGGAAAACCGAATAGATCAGGGAAACTGCCATCAAATCCCGATCTACTACCGTTAAGTAAACCGTTTCCTTATGTACCGATTCAGAAACTACCGCAGGGGCTGCCATTGCCCGTTTCGGATCAATCAGGCTGGCCAGTTTTTCGGCTGTTTGTGCCGACAACATATGTTCAAGCCGTGTGGTTATTGCCGGATCCGCAATAAACCGGTTGCGTGCATCATAAGCAAGCTTGGCAGCCTCGGCCTCAAGATGCGCGCGCTGGGCACCCAACGGGTCCAAGGCGGGCAAATCAAAATGCGACAGGATGTTGTTGATCAGGATGGCCGTTGCCCCTTGCCCGTTGGGCGGATGCTCTAGCAAATCCATGCCTTTGTAAGTGCCAGAAATCGGGGTGGTATAGGTACAGGCCGTGGCTTCAAAATCATCGAGCGTATGTACCCCGCCTGCAGCGTTCAGCGAGTCAACCATGTCCTGGGCAACCTCGCCGGTATAAAACCCGTCCCGCCCTTCCATGGCAATTTTTTCCAGCACGTCTGCTTGCCCAGGGGCACGAAACACCTGACCGGGTTTCGGGACCTGACCGTCCAGTAAATAGAAATCTCGCGCCGCCCCCTGAAGGCTGGATTCTGCGCGCTGCCAATCGAAACAAGTCCGCGGACCAAGCGCAACGCCTGCGCGCGCGTAATGAATCGCCGGTGCAAGCGAGGTTGCCAGACCAGCACGACCGTAATCTCTGGATAATTGGCAAAACGCGTCCACTGCTCCGGGAACCGTGACGGCTGCCGCACTATGCAGCGGCATTACTTTGTGGCCTTCCTCCCGCAATACATCGGCCGACAGGGCCGCAGGTGCACGACCAGATCCGTTCAAGGCAATGACTTCGTCACTTCCCGCCGGTTTTACCAAGACAAAACAATCTCCCCCGATTCCGGTCATTTGCGGTTCACAAATCCCGAGCAAAACCGCCGCCGCAATGGCGGCATCTACGGCATTGCCGCCGGATTCCAGAATCTGAATGGCTACTTTGCTTGCCAATGGTGTTGATGTAGCCGCCATTCCATTCTTTGCAAAAACAGCAGAACGTCCAGGAAGTTGATAATCGCGCATCTTTTGCCTCATTCACAGGTTTCCCGATGACAAGACACCAGTTTCGCAATTGAGGTCAATTAGGATTTGGGAAAATATCCCCGACACGGCACCAATGAGTGGGGGCAAGTATTGGTGCCGCGTCAGGGAGAGCTATTATTCAGCTACACTCATAGTAATGATCAAGAAAAGCGGCAAAGAAATGGAATGAATAAGGCATTTCTTGGGCTATTTTGTATCTTTTGCCCATTTGAGCAGGAGTATTTTCCCGACAAAACAAAGTAACAAGGCCATGTCCTGATCCATCAGGCATAGCCAATTGGTTCATGATGGTTTCGGGAAAGGGTATGAAGGCAAGTAAAAAGGCACCCCGAATTATTTCTGCTGCGCGGCAGAAACGTCGAGGTGCCATACTCACTACTCACTTACGCGCACATTTGTTTTCACCTAAATTCGGGTCACTTGTGTGAAGGAATTAAGGCAATTTGGTGGTGCGGTCCGTTTTGAATGCGGGGTTATGTTTCCGTTGTTATGCCGGTTATTAGAGCCGCTGCTATACCTCCGGAATATCCCTCTAAATGACTGCTGCCGGAAGCCTTCGACGGCTTGTTATCATCCCGTCGCCTGCTGCCTCTATACGGGTGCAGACCTTTGTCAGTTTTTCACAGGTTACGGCCATAAAATGGGCATTGGCATGCAAAAGCATTTCGGGATTTTGCATGATTCCCACATGACCCTTCCAGAAAACCAGATCGCCCCGTTGCAATGTTGCGTCCGGTGACAGTACCTCGCCCAGAGATTCTTCCTGTAGGTCGCTATCACGTGGAGCTCCTACGCCCTGAGCACGCAGGGAGATATGCACCAGGGCCGAACAATCAAGGCCGGTATTGCTATCGCCGCCCCACAGATATGGCACATGTAAAAAGCGCTCTGCCACCTCGACAAAATCCGTAAAGTTCCGCCCGATCGGGGCGAGCTGCTGCAAGGGGACAAATCCACCTGTGGCCAGTTTTGCATATCCGTTTTCAGCCCCTACAACAGCCAGAAAACCGGCAAATGGCAGGCGCATCAGCGGAACGGTTTTCAGGCCAGGTTCCGGATACACATGCGCCCCCATAGAACAAACAATATGGGATGGCATCTGATAGGCACCTAAATCGGTTTGCAAAACATAGCCGACATAGCCGCCATCCTGTGCCTGCCCGAAACAATAGCCGTCACCGGAATCCGGTTCCAGAACGCGAAAACCGTCACCATACAGCATTTGTCGTTCCAGCCCGCCATCAGGTTCGCGACGGATATCGCAAACCGGAACCTGAACAGAATGAAGAACCCCTTCAACACAGGGGACATCGGTTGCGGTTTCACGCAAGGAAACATGGGCAACGCGCGCATTGCGCGGGGTTAAACGGCGATCCATTAGCTTGCAAACCTTTGCTCAATGACTTCCAACATGGCACGGGCGGATTGGCAGGCCCCGCCCTGACTACGGGCGGGTTTGGCACGCGGGGTCCAGCCATACAGGTCCAGATGCACAAAGCTCTCGGCGTAATCGACAAAGCGGCGCAAAAACAATGCTGCTGTTATCGCCCCGCCAAACCCGCCCGCAGGCGCGTTGTCCAAATCTGCAATATCCGGTTCTATGTCGGCCTCGTAAGGATCCCAGAACGGCATCCGCCACAGCGGATCATGGGTTTTGCGTGCTGCCCGCAAAATAGCATGGGCCAATCCGTTATCATCGGTAAAAAACGGCGGCAAATCCGGACCAAGCGCCACCCGTGCGGCT
>JALWOO010000312.1 GCA_027083485.1 Amylibacter sp.
CGAGTGACAAAGCAGGAAATGACCAATGCGGAAACCCTGCGCGCCGCTGAAATTTTGCTCTTTACCACCAACCTTGAACACATTGGCGATATCGTGGAAAACCTGCTGTCGATTTCAGAGCAGCGGATTTCGGAAAATCTGGTGTTTTCCGAGGTCGGTCTGGCCGAAATCGAGGAACTGCACGCCCGTGTGGTGGCCAACCTCAATCTGGCGACCGGCGTGTTCATGTCGGGCGAGGTATCCGTGGCGCGGATGCTGCTGGAGGAAAAAACCAGCGTTAACAAACTGCAGTACCGCCTGACCCAGAACCATCTGGAACGGCTGCGGGACGGGGCACCGGAAACCATTACCACCAGCGCCATGCACCTTGATACGCTGCGCGATCTGCGCCGGATCAATTCGCATATTTCGGCGGTGGCCTATCCGGTGCTGGAACAGGCGGGGGCCTTGCGCAAAACCCGACTGAAAAAGGCCAAGGACTAGGTGCCGGTTGCCGGTTATCATCTGCCCATGGCCACGGCCGGTTTGAAGGTCGGGCTGCTGGGCGGGTCATTTGATCCGCCGCATCGGGGGCATCTGCATATTTCGCAACTGGCGCTCAAGGCTTACGGGCTGGATCAGCTCTGGTGGATGGTCAGCCCGGGCAACCCGCTGAAACAACATGGTCCGGCACCGATGGCCAAACGCATGGCGGCCTGTCGCGATCTGGTGGATGATCCACGCATAAAGGTCACGGATATCGAGGCACAACTGGGTACGCGTTATACGGCGGCAACCCTGCGCGCGCTGATGGCGCGCTATCGCGGGGTGCGGTTTGTGTGGTTGATGGGGGCGGATAATCTGGCGGGGTTTCACCGCTGGAAAGACTGGAACCGGATCATGCAAAGCGTGCCGATCGGGGTTTTATCGCGTCCGGATGAGCAACTGGCGGCGGGCTGTTCACTGGCGGCACGCCGGTATCGCCGCGCGCGCCTGCCGGCCAAACGGGCTGGTGCCTTGCCGTTTCGCTCTGCCCCGAGCTGGTGCTTGCTCAATGGTCCGATGGTTGATATTTCTTCTACACAGCTGCGCAACCAAGGTGACTGGATCAGCGGGTAACTAAGGACAATTTGTTGAGTGGAATAAATTTATTAACGCGGCGTGCGGTGTTGCTGAGCCTTTTGGCGAGCGGAGCAATGCCGGTGTTTGCCGGTGGTGCGCCGAAAACATCCCTGCGCCCTGTGCCGCGCCCCAAAGGCGGGGTCGCCCGTGCCATCAAGGCGCGCCATGAACAACCCTCTCTGAAATCCATTCTGGACGGGGCCGGGCTTTCGGGGAAAATGAGTGTGGTGGTTGCGGATGCCAGCACCGGCCAGATTCTGGAGAGCAGGGGCGGCGATGTGGGCTTGCCGCCGGCCAGTGTGACCAAAACCATGACCACGCTTTATGCGCTCGATCATCTGGGGGCGGATTACCGGTTCAAAACGCGGGTGATCGGGACCGGACCCATTGTAAACGG
>JALWOO010000313.1:0-3603 GCA_027083485.1 Amylibacter sp.
CCGATCATGTTTATCCTGATGGGGCTAGCGGGCATTTCGCAACTGATCAAGGTTGTCGCCGGACTGGCTGGAAAATTGCCGCCCGAACAGGCCGATGAAATTCTGGGCGGGGAGATATAACATGGGCTTTGAGGAACTCTTGCCGCTGGCCATGTTTGCCACGCTGGCCGTATTGTTGTTTACCGGTTTTCCGGTGGCTTTTGTGCTGGGGGGCGTCGGTCTTGGCTATGCGTTGCTGGCACTGTGGATTGATCCGTTTTTGTTTGACTGGCCCCAGTTCGGCGCGATCCCGTCGCGGATTTACGGGGCGGTGTCGGAAAACCTGCTGCTAACGGCGATACCGATGTTCATATTAATGGGCACGATGCTGGAACGCTCCGGCATTGCGCGGGATTTGCTGAATTGTTTGCAGGTGCTGTTGCGCCGTGTGCCCGGCGGGCTGGCGCTGGCGGTGACCCTGATGGGCACGATTCTGGCGGCGACCACCGGTATTATCGGCGCGTCGGTGGTGATGATGTCGCTGCTGGCCCTGCCGGTGATGATCGAGCGCGGCTATGATCCGCGCCTGTCCACCGGCACGATTGCCGCCTCCGGTACCTTGGGCATTCTGATCCCGCCGTCAATCATGCTGGTGATTATGGCCGATCTGCTGGGCCGATCCGTGGGCAACCTGTTTGTGGCCGCCGTGTTCCCCGGCCTGATGCTGGCCAGCCTTTATGTGGTTTATATCGTGGTGCGTTGCACGCTCAATCCGTCACTGGCCCCGAAGCTGGACAAAGACATAGGGCCGCAGACGCTCGGCCCTATTCTGGTGATGGTGTTGCGGTCTTTCATTCCGCCGGTGTTGCTGATTATGGCGGTGCTCGGGTCGATCCTGATGGGGCTTGCCACCCCGACCGAAGCCGCCGGCGTTGGCGCGCTCGGGGCGATCCTGCTCGGGTTGTTCAATCTGGTGATCCTGCCCGCAATCGGGGTGCAGGAAATGCAGATGTTTGTTGCCGGTGAAGACGGCCCCAAAGTGGTGGAACATATCGGCTTTGGTCAGCGGCTCAAGGATTTCTGGGGCGTGGTCGGCGATGTGATGGAACGCACTGCCATGACCAACGCGATGATTTTCGGGCTGTTCATGGGGGCGACGATGTTTTCCTTTGTGTTCCGCTCGCTGGGCGGGGACAATATTATCGTCGATCTGATTGAATCGCTGGGGCTTGGCTCCTGGGGGCTGTTGTTCCTGTTGATGGGCATCGTGTTTGTGCTGGGGTTCTTTTTCGACTGGATCGAGATTACCCTGATCGTGCTGCCGGTTTTCGCGCCGATCATTGAATTGCTGGATTTTGGCGACCACGTGGCCCGGGTGGACATGGTGTATTGGTTCGCGATCCTGCTGGCGGTGAATTTGCAGACCTCGTTTTTGACGCCGCCCTTCGGCTTTGCCCTGTTTTATATGAAGGCCGTGGCCCCGCCATCCATCAAGATCCAGCAGATTTATGCAGGCATCGTGCCGTTTGTGCTGCTGCAACTGTTCGGGCTGCTGATGATTATTATCTTTCCGGAGATTGCGCTCTGGCTGCCAAGGGTGCTGTTGAACTAACCCTGTTGCGCCGTTACTGTGGGGCGGCGCAACAAGGATAGCCCGATGACCACATGGATTGACCGATTTGAGGGCCTGACGAACCTGCCAAACGATGTGCGCGACATACTGGTCGGGCAATCTCAGGTATTAAAGGTTCCCGCAGGCACCGTGATTTTCGGCCCCGGAAAGGCTCCGGAAAACCTGTTGTTGTTGCTGGCAGGCAGCGTGCGGGTGCAACAACTGTCCGAAAGCGGGCGCGAAATTGTTCTGTATCGGGTCAATGCGGGCGAAAGCTGTGTGATGACCACCGCTTGCCTGCTCGCCTATGAGGAATATTCCGCCGAGGGCATCGCCGAAACCGAGGTCGAGGCCGCCGCCATCCCGCGCGGCGTGTTTGACGAACTGGTGTCCAAATCCGAAGCCTTTCGCCGGTTTGTGTTTTCTGCCTATTCCAAACGCATCACCGATCTGTTTTTCGTGATCGAGGAAATCGCCTTTCAGCGCATGGATATCCGGCTGGCACAACGGCTGCTGACGTTGAGCCGTGAAACCGATGTGGTCAAGGCCACCCACCAGCAACTGGCCGCCGAACTGGGCACCGCCCGCGAGGTGGTTTCCCGCCAGTTGCAGGAGTTCCAGCGCCGTAACTGGGTGGCGCTGACCCGGGGAACCATCACGCTTCTGGACAAAACCGCAATTAAAAAGCTGGCCGAAACAGACGCTTAGAATTTAATTCCGCGTTTGGTGACATTGTCACCGAAGCGAATCGGCGCACCCTGTATCAAACTCCCAGACATCAATGGAGGAACTGATATGTCACCGAATGTAGGCGGGATTGACCGCATTTTAAGAATTGTTATCGGGCTGGTGCTGATTGCACTGCCTTTTGTTTCCGGCATGGCGCTGTTTGACAGCGGCCTGTATAAATGGGGTGCGGTTATTGTCGGCCTGATCATGGCCGGCACCGCGTTTATGCGTTTTTGCCCGCTGTATTCCATTCTGGGCATTCGCACCTGCCCGCTGAAGAAATAAGCTGCCCTGCTTTCCTGATTAAGCGAGGCCGGCTTTGGCCTCGCTTATTTATGACTTAAATACCATCGACACCCCGCAACAAGGAGGATCCAACATGACCTATCCAATCAACATGGATGTAAAACCCGAGGTCACCGCCTTTTTTGACGATGCAACGAACACCATCAGTTACGTTGTCAAAGACCCGGCATCCAACGCCTGTGCAATTGTCGATTCCGTTCTGGATTTTGACTATTTTTCCGGCCGCATCGCCTATGACCATGCGGACAAAATGATCGCCTTTGTTCAGGACAATAATTTGAAACTGGAATGGCTGATCGAAACCCATGTCCACGCCGACCACCTGTCCGCAGCCCCCTATATTCAGGACAAGCTGGGCGGGAAAATCGGCATTGGCGCGGAAATCATCACCGTACAAGAGGTTTTCGGCAAGATATTCAACGAAGGCACCGAATTCCAGCGGGACGGCAGCCAGTTTGACGCACTGTTCAAGGATGGCGACACCTATAAAATTGGTGAAATGGACTGTTTTGCCATGCATACCCCCGGCCATACACCCGCCTGTATGGTGCATGTGATGGGCGATGCCGCCTTTACCGGCGACACCTTGTTCATGCCCGACAGCGGTTCTGCCCGCGCCGATTTCCCCGGTGGCGATGCGGGGGATCTTTATGATTCGATCCAGAAAATTCTGGCCCTGCCCGACGACATGCGCCTGTTCATGTGCCATGACTACGGAGCAGGTGGCCGCGACATCAAATGGGAAACCACGGTTGCGGAAGAAAAAGCAAACAACATCCATGTGGGCAAGGGTAAAACCCGCGAGGATTTCATCAAATTCCGCACCGAGCGCGATGCGCAACTGGCGGTGCCCAAGCTGATCATCCCGTCATTGCAAGTAAATATGCGCGGCGGCAATTTGCCCACTGACGATGATGGAAACCCAATGTTAAAGGTGCCGGTAAACGGTCTCTAGGAAAGAAGAATACCATGCGAAT
>JALWOO010000313.1:3613-6276 GCA_027083485.1 Amylibacter sp.
GCTGTCGATCTCTGGCCAAATTTCAGTTCAGGATCTGCCTGCCCTGCAAAGCCAGGGGATCAAGTCGATCATCTGCAACCGCCCCGATTTTGAAGGTGCCGGCCAGCCAACATTCAACGAGCTGAAAACCGCTGCTGAAAAACTGGGCATGGAAGCCCGCTATATTCCTGTCGGTTTTGGCGGCGTGACCCAGAATATGGTCGATGAATTTGCCGCCGCCGTCGAGGAAATGCCCAACCCGACACTGGCCTTTTGCCTGTCCGGCGCACGTTCGTCTATGATGGCGTCCCATGCACTGCCCAGAACCGCCACCCCCGGTGCGGGTCTGGCCGGCACAATGCGTAATCTTTCGGCGATGTTCACCGGAAGAGCCTAACACCATCGGCGGGGGGCGCGCCTCCCGCCGTTTCCTTTTGGAACACCGAATATGATACGCAAGGCACTGGAACGCTATATCCCCGCGATGCAATGGGGAAAAACCTATAACAAAGACGTTTTTTCCGGCGATCTGATTGCCGCTGTGATCGTGACGATCATGCTGATCCCGCAATCGCTCGCCTATGCTTTGCTGGCCGGTCTGCCGCCGGAAATGGGGCTTTATGCCTCGATCCTGCCGCTGATGGCCTATGCCTTGTTCAGTTCCAGCCGCTACCTCGCCGTCGGGCCGGTGGCGGTGGTCTCGCTCATGACGGCGGGCGCGCTGGGATCTATGGGGTTGCAGGGCAGCGAGTACGCCGCCGCAGCCATCGTGCTGGCGTTTATCTCCGGTCTGATGCTGCTGGTGATGGGCGTTTTCCGGCTCGGTTTTCTGGCCAATTTTCTCAGCCATCCGGTGATTTCCGGTTTTATGACCGCCGCGATTTTGCTAATCGCCGCCAGCCAGATCAAACACCTGCTTGGCATTCAGGCGCATGGGCGCGATATGGTTACGCTGGTCGGCTCTCTGTGGCAAAACATCGGACAGATCAATCCGGCAACCGTGTTTATTTCCGCCAGTAGCATCGGTTTTCTGATCTGGTCTCGCAAAGGGTTGAAACCGTTTTTGCAACGGTTTGACCTTGGCCCGATGCTGACCACGATCCTGTCGAAAACCGGCCCGCTGGTGGTTGTGGTTGTCACAACGCTGGCCACCTGGCTTTTCGGGCTGAACGACAGCGGCGTCAGGATTGTCGGCACCCTGCCCCAAGGCATCCCGCCCCTGACCGTGCCCGATTTCGATGCGGAGCTTTGGGGCAAGCTGGGCATGTCGGCCTTTCTGATTTCCATGATCGGCTTTGTGGAATCGGTTTCCGTGGCTCAAACACTGGCCGCGCGCCGCCGGCAAAAGATTTCGCCCAATCAGGAATTGATCGGGCTGGGGGCCGCTAACGTAGCATCGGCGCTGTCGGGGGGGTATCCGGTAACCGGCGGGTTTTCCCGTTCCGTGGTGAATTTTGATTCCGGTGCCCGCACCCCCGCCGCCGGTGCTTTTACCGCTGTTGGCATCCTGTTTGCAGCCCTGTTTTTAACCCCGCTGTTGTATTTCCTCCCCAAGGCAACGCTGTCCTCGATCATCATCGTCGCCGTGCTGTCGCTGCTGGATTTTTCGCCCCTGCGCAAGGCATGGGAATACTCCCGCCCCGATTTTGCAGCCGTTGCTGTGACCATTCTGGCAACACTGGTGTTCGGTGTAAAAACCGGCGTTTCCGCCGGTGTGGTCCTGTCGCTGGCGCTGCATTTGTACCGGACCTCCAAGCCCCATATCGCCGTTGTCGGGCGGGTACCGGGCTGCGAGCATTTCCGCAATATCCACCGCCATGATGTGGAAACCTGCCCACATCTCCTGACCATCCGTATCGACGAGAGCCTGTATTTCGCCAACAGCCACTATCTGGAGGAATACGTGCTGGATACGGTGGCCGACAGTCCGGAACTAAAACATGTGATCCTGATGTGTTCAGCCGTAAACGACATCGATATGAGCGCGCTGGAGGCCTTGGAAGAAATCAATTCCCGCCTGAAATCCGCCGGTATCAAATTGCATATGTCCGAGGTCAAAGGCCCTGTAACGGACCGCCTGAAGCACACCGGCTTTTTTGATGAACTAAGCGGCGAATTGTTTCTATCCCAACACGAAGCCTTTGCGAAACTGAGCTGTAATTAAGCTCCAGACCTGTGCTAGGCTCCCGCCTATGACAAACGCCTTTTACACCGCCCTGTTTAGCGACCCGCAAATTGCCGATCTGTTTTCAGCGGAGCGCAATATTGCCCAGATGGTTGCCTTTGAAAAAGTCCTGACAAGGGCGCTTGCGGATCAGGGGCTTTGCACGCCTGCGGCTGCAAAAACCGCCTTGGCCGCCTATGACAGTTTCAGGCCGGACATGGCGGCGATCCAGACAGCCACGGCCATTGACGGCCTGCCGGTGCCCGAACTGGTGCGCCAGTTGAAGGCCCACGCAGGGCCAGAGGCCAAAGGGGCCGTTCACAGCGGGTCCACCAGTCAGGATTTGATGGATACAGTGCTGGCGCAAGGGGTGCAGGACCTGAGCAATCTGCTGGAAACCCGCTTGCATGATGTGATCGCCGCGCTTGGTACTCTATCCGCCCGTTTCGGGGAGCGCACGCTGATCGGGCGCACGCGGATGCAGGCGGCGCTGCCTGTCACCGTGGCCCACCGCATTGAG
>JALWOO010000314.1 GCA_027083485.1 Amylibacter sp.
CCGACACGCTGAGCGCCAAAAATATTATCCTTGCAACCGGCGCGCGCGCCCGCGAATTGCCCGGTCTGGAAGCCGACGGCAAACTGGTCTGGACCTATAAACACGCGCTGAACCCGCCCCATATGCCCAAGCGGCTGCTGGTGATCGGGTCAGGGGCGATCGGCATTGAATTCGCCAGCTTTTACAACACATTAGGCGCTGAAACCACGGTTGTAGAGGTCATGGACCGCATCCTGCCGGTGGAAGATGCCGAAATCGCGGCGCTGGCGAAAAAGCAGTTCATCAAGCAGGGCATGACCATCATGGAAAAGGCCATGGTCAAGAAGCTTGACCGGGGCAGCGACACGGTTACGGCCCATATTTCCGTGGGCGGCAAAGTGGTGAAACAGGAATTTGACACCGTGATTTCCGCGGTTGGCATCGTGGGCAATGTGGAAAATCTGGGCCTCGAGCTGGCCGGTGTCAAAGAGGACCGCAGCCATATCGTCACCGACGAATATTGCAAGGCCGCCGAGGGCATTTACGCCATTGGCGACATCGCCGCGCCGCCGTGGCTCGCCCATAAGGCCAGCCACGAAGGCGTGATGGTGGCCGATCTGATCGCCGGCAAACATGCGCATCCGGTAAAACCCGGGAGCATCGCCGGTTGCACCTATTGCCAGCCGCAAATTGCTTCTGTCGGCATGACCGAAGCACAGGCCAAGGAAAAAGGTCTGGACATCAAAGTCGGCCGCTTCCCGTTTCTGGCCAACGGCAAAGCGATTGCTTTGGGGGAGCCGGAGGGGCTTGTCAAAACCATTTTCGACGCCAAAACCGGCGAGTTGCTGGGCGCGCATATGGTCGGGGCCGAGGTTACGGAACTCATTCAAGGCTATGTTATCGGGCGCAAGCTCGAAACCACGGAACAGGAACTGATGGAAACCGTGTTCCCGCATCCGACCCTGTCCGAAATGATGCATGAATCGGTTCTGGACGCTTACGGCGCGGCGATCCACTTTTAGCGGAACTTGGGCGGGCGTTTTTGCATGCCCGCCATCACGGCCTCGATCTGGTTGGGGGACGCGATAATCGGGGCCTGCAATTCGGCCTCCAGCTTCAACCCTTCCGGCCCGCAGCCCCAGCATTGGTTGACCAGTGTTTTGCTGGCGCGGATCGCTTCGGGGGAGCGCGCGGCCAGTTCCGTCGCCAGTTCTTGCGCGGCTGTCAGCGGGTCGGCCTCAATGCGGGTGATCAGGTTCAAAGACAGGGCCTCGTCTGCCTCAAGCACCCGCGCCGTCATAATCAATTCCTTGGCGCGATCGGCGGGCAGCAGCGCCGGCAGGCTTTGCGTTAGCCCCATATCGGGGATCAGCCCCCAACGGGTTTCCATGATGGAATAGCGCGCATCCGGTGCGGACAGGCGGAAATCACAGGCCAGCGCCAGTTGCAGGCCTGCGCCAAAAGCCACGCCTTCGATTGCGGCAATCACCGGAATTTCCAATTCCTGCCAAACAGTTACGGGACGTTGAAAGCGGTTTGCCACCTGTCCTTCGGGTGGGTTCAGGATCTCGGCGCGGATTGCATCTATTTTTGCGGCCATTTCCATAAAACTGCCCGTGTCAATGCCCGCGCAAAAACAACCGCCCGCGCCGGACAGCACCACCGCACGCAGATCATCGCGCGCAATCAGGGTTTCGCCGGCCTGCACCAGTTCGTCAAACAACGCCATGTTGAGCGCGTTCTTTTTCTCTGGCCGGTTGATCTCCACATGGGCGATCCTGTCGGTCACGGTGATGTTGATGTGTTTGGTCATGGCGGCCTCCTGTTAGGGAGAGTGTGCGGGAAAAAGCCCCCCGTGAACAGGGGTTACGTTGCGCTCTTGCCTAGAACGATGTCTGCAATATGCGCAGGGGCTTCGACGTCGGGCAAATTGCGCGGGTCGGGGATCGGGGCGGCAAGGCGGGTTTGCAACGGGATTTCACCGGCCCAGATCGGCAGGGCGTAATCCTCCTCTTCGTCAATCGGCCCGCCTTGCCGGATTTTGCAGGATGCTTCGGTGATTTTCAGGCGCAGCACGCCGGTGGCCTTGATTTCGGTGGCCGTCATCGGGCGCAGGGTTTCCCAACGGCCCGGGAACATCACCTCGATCATGGTTTTCAGGGCCTCGGCCTTGGCATCCGGATCAACCACGGCTTCGGCCTCTCCCAGCAGCATCACCGCGCGGTAATTCACCGAATGGTTAAAGGCCGAGCGCGCCAGCACGAGGCCATCCATGGCCGCAACCGTCACACATACCGGCAGGCCGCGCCCGCCGCGAATGGTGGAGCTGGCAGAGGAGCCGTGCCAATACACATAATCCCCGTCGCGCCATTGCAGGGTCGGGGTGACAAAGGGCATGCCGTCGCGCAGATAGCCCACATGGCAGAAATGCACACTGTCCAGAATGGCATTGATCCGGTCACGGTCATAGGTGGCGCGTTTGTTGCCCCGTTTTACGCGGGTACGTTCGGTTTGCAGATTCATTTTATGGCTCCTTGTTTTTCCTTTCTCTTGCAATGGATTTGGGTATGGTAAAATATCCAGTTTTACAAAATTACACCGGACCAATTATGTCAGATGCCATCTTCCTTGCGATTGATCTGGACGCAGGCCAGTCCAAACCGCTGTTTCAGCAGCTTTACGAGGCCATAAGCCAGCGCATTCGCGATCAGGTGATCAAAGCGGGCACGCGCTTGCCGGCGAGCCGCAGCTATGCGGTGGAAATCGGGGTGTCGCGGGCGACGGTGCTGGCGGCCTATGATCAGCTGATCGCCGAAGGTTACGCCGAATCCCGCCAAGGCTCCGGCGTCTTTGCCAGCGATATCGGCACGGTGGCGGCGGGATGGATTGCGCCAAAACCGGCGATCCCGTCACCGGTGCCGCGCAGTGCGGGGCCGAAACCTTTTGACCACGGGGTGCCGGATATGCGCGCCTTTCCGCATCGGCAATGGGCGCAATATGTGGGAAGGGTGGCGCGCAGCGAATCCGGCGGCTTGACGGACCGGCCCTCCCTGTTCGGGGATCCGGTTTTGCGCCGCGCCATTGCGGATCATTTGCGTGACTGGCGCGGGGTGTCTGTGTCGCCGGAACAGGTGGTGATTACCGCCGGTGCCGGAGATGCGCTTGAGCTGGTGTTACAATCCGTGGCGCAAAATGGCGCGCCGGTGGCCTTGGAAAACCCGGGCTATCCGGTGTTGGTGCAGGCCTGCCGGATGCTGGGAAATCCGGTGCACTGGCTGGCGGTGGACGGGGCGGGGGCCTGTGTTTCGCCGCAGCCGGTGGCGCTGTCGGTGATCACCCCGTCCTGTCAGTTTCCGCTTGGCATGACCATGCCCATCGCCCGCAGGCAGGCGCATCTCGCGGCAGATGGGTGGGTTGTGGAAGATGATTTTGACAGCGAGTTCCGCTATGCCGGCACGCCGGTTCCGGCACTGATGGCGCTGGATCAAAGGGAGAAGGTGATCTATCTCGGCAGTTTTTCCAAGGTGTTTTCCAGCGGCCTGCGCCTTGGCTATCTGGTGTTTCCCGCGCCCTTGCTGGACAAGGTGCAGACCGTTTTGCGGGCAAGGGGCAATCGGGCTTCGGTGATGCCGCAACGGGTTTTGGCGCGGTTCATGGAGGACGGGGCCTTTCACCGGCATGTGCGCAAAATGCGGCGTCTGTATCGCGGGCGGCGGGCGGTGTTTATGGATGGATTGGCGGCACGGTTTCAGGGGGCTTTGCAGTATCGGGACTATGGCGCGGGCATGTCGGTGGCATTGAAGTTTGCGCGCCCGATGGATGAAACCCGCCTTGCCGGTGCCTTGCAAGCGGCGGATTTGAATTGCCCGATGCTGTCGGATTACTGTTTTGACGGGGATGTGCAACAGGGGATGCTCTGCGGTTTTTGTGCCTTTGACGCACCGGAAATATTGCAGGGGCTGGACCGGCTGGAAAATGTGCTGATGCCGTTTTTGGACCTGACATCGGCTGATTCATCGGGTAGCCATCTGCGTTAAAAGAGGGGACAAACCATGACATTATACCTCGGGGTGGACACCGGCGGCACCTATACGGATGCGGTTTTGATGCAGGATGAAACGCGGGTTGTCGCCAGCGCCAAGGCCCTGACAACGCGGGATGATCTGGCGCGTGGCATTGGTGCGGCCATCGGGGCGGTTCTGGAGGATGCCAAGGCCGACGCCGCCGAAATCGGGCTGGTGTCCCTGTCCACGACCCTTGCCACCAATGCGTTGGTGCAGGGGCAGGGGGATCCGGTTTGCCTTGTGTTTATCGGCTTTTGCGAACGCGATATTGCGCGGCAGGGGCTGGATCAGGCGCTGGCCGGTGATCCGGTGATCCTGCTGGCGGGCGGGCACAGCCATTCCGGTGCCGAGGCCACGCCCTTTGATGCAGAGGGATTGCGCACAACCCTTGAAAACATGACCGCGCCGGTGTCTGCCTTTGCGGTTTGCGCCCAGTTTGGCAGCCGGAATCCGGCGCATGAGCTGGCGGCGCGGGACATTATCCAAGCCAAAACCGGCCTGCCGGTCACTTGCGGCCATGAGCTGAGCGCGCGCCTGGGCGGGCCGAAACGCGCCATGACAGCGCTGTTGAACGGGCGTTTGATCGGGATGATTTCCGGCCTGATTGGTGCCACGCAAAACCTGTTGCACCAGATGGGGATCACCGCCCCCCTGATGGTGGTGCGCGGGGACGGGGCGCTTGTTTCCGCTGAACTGGCGCAGGCGCACCCGATTGAAACCATTCTGTCCGGTCCTGCCGCCAGCATTGTCGGCGCGCGCTGGCTGACCGATGAACAAAACGCCATTGTGTCCGATATCGGCGGCACCACCACGGATGTTGCGCTGCTGCGCGATGGCCGCCCGATGATTGATCCGGACGGGGCAGAGGTCGGCGGTCTGCGCACCATGGTCGAGGCCGTCGCCATGCGGACCACCGGCCTTGGCGGCGATAGCGAGGTGTCGCTTTCTGGCAAAGCCATCCGTCTCGGGCCGAAACGGGTGATGCCGGTGTCGCTATGCGCGCAGCGCTGGCCGGACCTTGTGCATAGGGCGCTGGATCAATGGCTTGCCAATACGCGGGTCGGGGAATTTGACGGGTTTTTTGTGGTTGCCCAGCAACAGGGCGCGGGGCTGGATACGCGCGAGGCCGAACTGGTCGCACGGATGTCGGGCGGGGCCTGTGCGCTGTCCGGTTTGATAAAGAATCGCAAGGATATTGCGGTTCTGGAACGGTTGGAGGCCCGCGGCCTGCTGTTGCGCGTGGGCATTACGCCTTCGGATGCGGTGCATGTGCTGGGCAAGCTCGACGCCTGGGACGGGATGGCGGCGGGCAAGGCTCTGACCCTGTTTGCACGGCGGCGGACCTCGGCAGGCGGGGCGCTTGCTGTGGATGGAGAGGCGCTTGCCCAAAGCATTGTCGCGCGTTTGACAGAGCAAAGCGCAACCGCGCTTCTGGAGACGGCCTTTGCAGAGGATCCGGTCTTTGGTGATCTGCCTGCCGCCGATTTGGCGCGCCATTTTCTGACCACGCGCGGCCTTGCCCATCATCGCGGTCTGGTGGCGCTGGATGCGGGGCTGAACCTGCCGGTGGTCGGGCTGGGCGCATCGGCGCAGAGCTATTATCCCGCCTTGGGCAAGATGTTGAATTGCAAGATGATTTTGCCGGAACACGCGGGCGTGGCCAATGCCATAGGCGCGGTGGTCGGCCAGATCAGCATGCGCGAGAGCGCCACGGTGGTGGCGGTGTCGGACGGGTGTTTTCGCGTGGTGCTGCCCACGGGGCCACAGGATTTTGACACGCCGGACAAGGCCATCGCGGCCTTGGAGGCCGCCCTAACCGAAAAGGCGAGAAAGGCGGCTGAAAAAGCAGGGGCCCAAGGGGTTCGGCTGTCCTGTGAGAAGCAAATCAGGCGCGCCGAGATAGAAGGCCGTGACGTATTTGTCGAAACAGAATTGACGGTTACTGCCTCCGGCCGCCCCCGAATTACGCCAGCGTCATAGGGGGAGGAACAGGCGCTTTTTGGGTCGGTTGACATATGAAGTTCGATTTCGTACCAAAGTAATACGAAATCGAACCAAAAGGATTACCGATGATCTTATCCCGTCGAAAAATGCTGTTTCTTGTTGGTGGCGGCGCAGTCTTTGCTGCCACTGGCGGCTTTCTGGCCACCCGCACCCCGCATCAGGCGCTTGAGCCTTGGCACAGGGCGGGGCATTACGATGATCCGCGCAAAAATGCGCTGTCTTATGC
>JALWOO010000315.1 GCA_027083485.1 Amylibacter sp.
GAGCTGGTCAATCAGATCGCGCACACCGGACAATTCGATCGTGCCTTCGGAATCGATCACCTCATCGGGTTCCGGCTCCCCCCAATCGCGCCAGGCACGGGTGGCCGGACTTGGGGCTTCCATCAGCAATTCGGGCTTGTCGCCGGTATCATTGGCCACCTGCGCCGCCAGATCGCGCATGTCGGCGATATCGTCATAGAGCGTGTCGCTGTCCACACCTTCACAGGCAGAGCGCATAATCAGGCCAAGCCGCTCGTCCGCCCCGTCCAGCACATCATGCGCCACCGCCAACAGCCGGTCGCGTTCGTCATCGTCACGGATTTTCCGCGCAATGTTCAGGCCGGGCGCATCCGGTGTGACAATGGCATAGCGGCTCTTGAACAGCAGTTTGGTGGTCACCGGCGGGGATTTTGACCGCTCTGCGTGGGTGGCCACTTGAACCATCAGCATTTGGCCGGGCGACAGGCCTTTGGCCTGCTTGAGGAAACCGGTCTGCCCCTGCCCCAGATCCACGGTAACCCCGTGCTGGCCTTTCATCGCGCGCATCACTTTGGCGCGGTAAATGGCCTCTGGCTGCGGGCGCGGATCATCCTGCGGGGCCACAAGCAAATCCTGCAACTGGCCATCCACCACAAGGGCGGCAACCTCGCGGCCCTCTATTTGATCCAGAAAGACCAAGCGTCCTTTTCTCATGCCCCTGCCCCTTTGAACAATGGATAACCCGCCCCGCGCAGCAGGTTGGCGGTTTCGGCCAGCGGCAGGCCGACCACATTGGTGTAGGACCCGTTAATGGATGGAATGAACATGGCACCAAGCCCCTGAATGGCATAGCCACCGGCCTTGCCCTGCCATTCGCCGTTGTCCAGATAGGCCGCGATTTCCTGATCCGACAGGTTTTTTACCTGCACCGAGGTCACCACATCGCGTTGCCAGATTTTTTCATCCCGGCGCAGCGCCACACCGGTAATCACCCGATGGCGGCGACCAGACAGCAAGCGCAGGAATTTTTCGGCCTCGGTCACGTCTACAGGCTTGCCCATGATCCGCCGCCCCACGGCCACAACCGTATCGGCACAAAGCACCAGCGCCCCGTCAGGGGCGGTAACGGCACGCGCCTTTTGCACAGACAAACGCCGCGCATAGGGGCGCGGCAGTTCGTTTTTCAGCGGGGTCTCGTCAATATCGGCGGGGCGCACATCGTCCGCCACCACACCGATTTGCGCCAGCAACTCCGCTCGGCGCGGGCTGGCGGAACCGAGGATCAGCATAGGTTACTTGTAGCGATAGTTGATGCGCCCTTTGGACAGATCATAAGGGGTCATTTCGACCTGTACCTTATCACCCGCCAGAACCCGGATCCGGTTCTTGCGCATTTTACCCGCTGTGTGGGCAATGATTTCATGGTCATTCTCAAGCTTCACCCGAAATGTCGCATTGGGCAGCAGCTCGACAACGACACCATCGAATTCGAGAAGTTCTTCTTTGGCCATGGTTGCTCCGCAATTTGGTTTATAGATCGGGGGACTCCCCGCGACGCGTGTTACATGAGCCTGAAATGGCAAAAACTCAAGGGGAAAGTGGCATTATACCGGAAACGGGGCAATTTGTACCTTTTGTACCCGCCTATTCTCAACAGCTCCTTGGCTTTGCAGCGGCAGAAAAGCCAGAGGCAGTCTCCGGCTTTTACTCTACTCAAAACCACATCGGGAAAACGAGCATACCGGCAGCCCCCTGCCCCCCCTTGTTATCAAAAGAAAGCACAGCTTTCGGTGCAAGTTGCCCTGCACCTGAAAGCCGGTACACCAGACTAGATAAAGCTGGTTTCGTCCTCGTCTTCGTCCTCCAGAAAATTATCCGCATCCTCAGGCGCATCGTCTTCAGGCATATCCTGGTTCATTAGCAATCCCAGATCATCATCGCCACTTCCGGCCGTACCACCAGAACCGGAACCACCAGTGCCGCCAGAGCCATTTGTGCCACCCGTTCCGGACCCCGCATCGGCTTCATCCGATCCTTCAGTCCCACCGGAGCCAGACCCTTCTGTGCCACCAGAGCCAGAGCCGGTAAATCCGGCCCAGCCATTCGCAGCGCTGCCCCCTCCGACGGTTGCGCCGAAACCGTCCCAGCCGGACCCACTCTCTGCGCCAGAGCCGCTGGCATAGATGACATCATCCTCTTGGTCGTCGTCTTCTGCATCATCGTCTTCAGGTTCGGAAAAATCAGGCAACCCAAAGTCACGGTCGGCAGTGTCTTTCTCATCCGACCCTGTTGTGCCGCCAGAGCCGGAACCGGACCCGCCTTCCTCATCCGACCCCTTCGTGCCACCGGAACCGGACCCGTTTTCCTCATCCGATCCCTTCGTGCCACCGGAACCGGACCCGTTTTCCTCATCCGATCCCTTTGTGCCGCCGGAACCGGACCCGTTTTCCTCATCCGATCCCTTTGTGCCGCCGGAACCGGACCCGTTTTCCTCATCAGACCCGTTTGTGCCGCCGGAACCGGACCCGTTTTCCTCATCAGACCCGTTTGTGCCGCCGGAACCGGACCCGTTTTCCTCATCAGACCCATTTGTGCCGCCAGAACCGTCAGGATCCTCCGATCCTTTCGTGCCCCCAGTGCCGGAACCGGAACCGGCAGTACCCCCAGAGCCGGAGCCATCAGTGCTGCCCCCCGTAAGGGTAGAGGTGAAGGTATCAAGCCCCACTTTGGGCGGCAGGCCAGGCCCGTTTTGTCCGATCACGGTGAAGTCGCTGATCGAGTAGAAATAGCTGCTTGGGTCAGCAGGGTACGAGATTGAATCCACACCCGAGAAATGTCCCCAGGCAACGGGGTTCCCGTCCACGTCGCGAAACTCAACGCTGCCGGACAGGCTTCCGTCAACCGGATCGGTTGTCAGGTTGATGACATAGGCCGCCCCTGCATTGGATAGATCCAGCACTGTGGTTGTGGATGTGGTGCCTCCCGCAGCGGCTGCCGGATCAATGCCCGGTGCCGTCCCTGACAGAGTATCATCATACCACTGGGAAAAACTGTCCCCTTCAACACCACCGTTGTGATACGCAGTTGTGGAACTCGCAAAAGCGCCACCAGACCCGACGGTTCCGCCAGAACCCGATCCACCTGTACCACCCGACCCTGCGGACACAACATTTATTTGCTTAACCATATCTACCTCACTATCCAAATACGCTTGCCGGCAAGCAGGCCCATTTGCGGTACTCTTTACATTGTGCCCCCACACAAGCCGCCATCACGCGGCCTTTTTCATTGCGTCAGTGTCAGCGATAAGAAGTATTACCGTCAAGTTTTATAGTAAATTTTCAGAAAATTGCCTGCAAAAATCACATATTTGGAAATAGTCTTATCTACTGCCCGCTATTATTTCAGTTTTCGAAACAAATACATTTGAAGCCCCCCGAATCACTTATCGGAACAATCACAAACGCCGGTATTTTCTTCCTCAAATTTGCCTCAATGCAGGGGTAATATCCCCTTTGAAACAACCGTCTTTCCGTGCCGAACACAAATACAAGGTGATCTTTTGAGCAAATCCAAAAAGAACAAACGACTGGCCATTATCGTCCAGACAGCCGAACGTTTTTTTCAGGAACCGGTGCTCAGCGTTACAGCCCCGGGTGGGAAAGGGCGATCCAGTTATCGCCTGAATCTGGCACATCGCTCGGTAATCGGCACCCTGCGCCCCAATTTCCGGCGCACCCATCTGGAAGCGCATGTGCTGGAACATCTGGGCCAATACAGCAATGATATTCCCCAATGTCTGGGTCTCGTCGAAAATGTTCTGTTTCAATCAGATGTGGGGGAAAAACGGCTGAATCTGGAAATGCAGCGCGCAGATTTGTCGGGGAAGGTTTCGCTTGCAAATCAGGCTGTTGCCGGAATTTACCGGTATCAAAGCGCCGCCAGACGCACCAGGCTGCATGAACGCCTGCCCCATCTGGGGGCCACCCCGCAATGGGTGGCGAAATTCGTCAACTCCGCCGATGCACTGGCCCCTTACAGCGATCTGGAAACCGTGTCTTTTGACCGAGCCGCCGCCTGCGAAATAATCACACAACCAGGCCGCCAGTTCCTGAAATGGGACAGCCGCTCTGGCAATGCGGCTATCGATGCGAGACAAAAATTGCGCTGGTTTGATTTCGAATATGCCGGTTTACGCCACGGTGCCGAGGATTTTGCTTGGCTAATCGGTGACGAATCCTGGCCCCTGCCGGCACAAACCATGCTGGATATTGTACAGGATAATTTCGACAATAATAACGGCTATAACAAGGAAGAGTATTTTGAATATCTGTCTGTTTATGTGACATTCCACAGCATTCAACGCCTGAAACTGATCATCAAAGAAGCAAAGAAACGTGGTTGGCTATCGCGCAAACGTGTGTTGAAATACGATGATGCCGGTGTGCATCCCCAATTCGCTGCCCATATTTGTAGTGTTGGCCGTTTTTTCGCCCAACGCCACACGGTTACGGCGCCTCTGACAGCGCATTTCAATGCCGCTCACAGAGTTTTCAGCAACATATTGGCTCAGGCAGCCGCATGACATTACACCGGCAACAAGTCGCACAAGTGTTCCCAAAACAAGAAACCACTTGAAGTCATATATATATTTCGTATTACACATTCAAACTTTACTATATATGAAAGGCGAACCGCAGATATGAAAATATTCATGGTTACGACAGCAATCGCAGTCCTTATGGGGGCCGTGACTGTACACGCCCAGGACATCAACGCGCTCAAGGCTGAAGGCAAACAGGTCATCATGCAACTGGGCGGCTCCCTGAAAAAGGAACTCAAAGCGGCCGTAAAATCCAAGGGCGCACCCCACGCGCTTCAGGTTTGCAACGAACGCGCGCCGGAAATCACCGAAAAGGTCAACATGGACAGTGGCTGGACCATCGCCCGTTCCAGCCACAAACTGCGCAATTTGGGCAATAGCCCGGACGCCTATACTGCAGCCGCAATCGAGGAATTCCTTGCCCGTCAGGAAAACGGCGAATCTGCCAAGACCATGGTCAAAGCCGAAATCGTCGAACAGGACGGCCAGAAAGTATTCCGTATGGTCAAAGCCATCCCGACAGGCAAACAGTGTCTGGCCTGTCATGGCGGTGCCGAGGTTTCCGACGCCGTAGCCGCCCGCATTACCGAGTTGTACCCCGAGGACAAAGCCCGCAATTTCAAAGTAGGCGAAATGCGCGGTGTGTTTACCCTGATGAAGGTGCTGAACTAGAGCTTTGCGAAATAACACACCCGTTTGGACCTAAACGGGTGTGTTTTCGCGCCCTAAACCACAAACCGCGCCTTGATTTTGGCCTGTAGCTGATCGCGCAGGGCGCGGTAGCGGGCCATTTTGGCTTCGCGGTCGTCCCCGAAACCGGAGGGGTCCATCATTGGCCAGTATTCGACCTCAAGCGCGTAGTATCGCGTGTATTCCAGCGCGCGGCGTTGGGCGGCGGGGGACAGGGCCACGATCAGATCGTAACTGTCCAGATCATCGCCCCATTCCAGCAGATCATCAAAGGATCGCACGCGGTGGCGCGACAGTTCCACCCCGATTTCGCGACAAACGGCGATGGTGAAACCGTCAATGTCCATATCGCCCTTGACCCCTGCGGATTGCACGAAAATGCTGGTGCCGGCATGTTGTTTCAACAGGCCCTCGGCCATGGGCGAGCGGATCGAATTATGATCGCAGCAAAACAGCACAGAAGAGGGGTTGGACTTGCCCATACGCCCTGCCCTAACCGCGCATGTGCAGCACGCAAACCAGCGTGAACAGACGGCGCGCGGTGGCCAGATCGGTGTTTATTTTGCCCTCGAGGCGCTCCATCAACTGGCGCGAGCCTTCGTCATGGATGCCGCGACGGCCCATGTCGATCGCCTCTATCTGGGCGGCAGGCAGGCGTTTGACCGCGTCTACATAGCTTTCGTAGATCTGGAAATAATCCTTTATTACCTGTTTGAGCGGCGACACCGACAGGTGGAATTCGCTTGCCGGATCGCCGTTTTCGGTGCGCACATCAAACACCAGCCGGCGGTCCTTGATCGACAGGAACAGCTGATACGGCCCCTCTGGCGGTTCCGTATCGCCCCGTTTGCACAGGCCAAAGGCATTTTCTTCCAGCAGGTCAAACAGCGCCACTTTGCGTTCGCGCAACACATCCGCTGTCGGGGCCGGCAAGCCGGTGTCGTCCAGCTCAATATGGGTTAAATGGGAAAGTTCAGGCATCCGCATCCC
>JALWOO010000316.1:0-3681 GCA_027083485.1 Amylibacter sp.
GCTCTGCTTTAAGGCGGCTTGCGTGTCTTCGCTGGTGGATTGTGCCGCCGCCAGGGCCGCCAAGGCATCCGTTAGCGAGCCCTGTTTTTCGCTGGCATCCCGTTTCCCGTCTTCCCGCAAAGCTTGCAGGGCTTCGGTTTTTGCCGCCGCCAAACGGGCCTTTTCCACGCTTTCGCTGATTTCATCGCGCGCCTGCGCCAATGCCAGTTGCACGGCCTCTTTCTCGGTAATCACTGTCAGATTGGCCCGCTCCAAAGCATCCTTATCGGCCAGCAACTGCCGGTTCTGCTGATCAAGCGCCTCTGCGTCCTCTGCCTGCGCCGCCGTTTTTGCCGCCAGTTTGCGGTTTTCCTCGCTCAGGGCCGCGTTCTGCTGTGCCGCCTGTTCCGCTGCGGCCAAGAGTTGCCGGTTCTGCGCCTCAAGCTCTGCACGGGTTTTCTGACCCGCCGCAATATCCGCCGCCAGAGACTGATTTTGCGCAATCAGCCCTTTGCTCTTGCGCGCTTCTGCGTTCAGTTCGCCGGTCAGCCTGTTGCGATCCGCATTCAGCTGCGCCACCTGCGCCCCCAATTGCGTGTTGCGGGCTTTCAGGGATGAATTCTCCCCGCCCAAAACCGTGATCCGTGACCGGCTGGCCTGCAAATCGGCGTCGAGCGATGAATTTTGCGCCAGCAATGTGGCGACCTGCGATTCGAATGCCGACACCGCCGATTCAAATTCGGTCAGCTTGGCGGCCTGTTTTTCGTTGGTGATGGTCAGGGTATCAATCAACGCCTGACGGTCCTGTGCGGTTTTCCGGCTCTGGGCGAGCGAATTGCTCAGCTCGGAAACATTGCCCTCCAGATCCCTGGTTTTGCGTTTTTCAAGCCCCAGCGCCGCCGACAGGCCTTGCAACTCCTGTGACAGCTGGTTCAATTCCTTGTCCTGACCGGTGATGGTTTCCCGCAGCACGAATTGCACGATCATAAAGATGGTCAAAACGAACATCAGCACCAGCAACAGCGCGGTCATTGCGTCCACAAATCCCGGCCAGATATTGGCGGAAAACCGGTTGCCGGAGCGTCGTTTCAGGGCCATTGCGTGTTATCCCCGCCGCTGCGTGGCGCTCAGCGCCTGAGCCAATGCGCGTAAATCGCCGCGCAATTCGGCCATGGCGTCCTGACGTCCGGCACTCATTTCCTCGAGGATGCGCAGCAGTTGCGTGTCGATATTGCGCAACCGCATTTTGGCCTCATTGTCCCAAACCGCGTCCTCATTGCTCGGGCCGCGTTCCAGAAGGGCCGCAATTCTGGCCTGACTTTCGGCCAGCTCTGCCGCCACATTCTGCGATTTTTGCGATTCCTGCGCCACTTGCAGCAATCCCTCCACGGAATGGGTCAACCGCTCAATGCGCGCATCCGCATCATCGCTGCGCGCCTGCATCTGCACCAGCACCTGTTGCAGGTTTTCCATTTGATAGGTGGTATGTTCCAGCATATCGGCAATGGCAAAGTTTTCCACATTGCCGCCATCGGAATCCATATTCGACAGGCCGATACGGGTGATCGAGGAGAGCCATTCCTCCAGTTCACGGAAAAACCGGTTTTGCCCGTGGCCGGCAAACAGATCCAGCATCCCCACAACCAGCGAACCGGCCAGCCCCAGCAAGGAGGAGCCAAAAGCCGTGCCCATACCGCCCATCTGTTTTTCAAGCCCGTGCATCAGATTATCAAAAATATCCAGCGCGCTTGCGCCTTCTTGTGGGGCCAGCGAGCGGATGGTTTCCACAACCGCCGGAACCGTGGTGGCAAGGCCGTAAAATGTGCCCAAAAGCCCCAGAAAGATCAGCAGGTTAATGATATAGCGGGTGATTTCGCGGCCCTCGTCAAGGCGGCTGGCCACGGAATCCAGAATTGATTGGGTCGACGAAGAGGTCAGCGCATTGCGCGCCCCCCGTTTGCGCAGCAAATGCGCCAGTGATGCCAGAAGGCCCGGCGATTTCACAAATTCATGCCCCGGCCGGTTCAGGGCAAAGCCCTCAATCCAGCTCACCGATGAAATCAGCGTCAACAATTGCCAAAAACAGGCCACCACCCCGAGGATAAACACCCCGAAGATAAAGCCGTTCAGATAGATGTTCGCCAGAAACACCGGCATCAGCGCGCCATAGGAAAGCCAGGCACCGATGCTCACAAGGATCACACAAACGGTCATGGTTGTCAGTTGATTCACCGGCTGGGTGAAATGCGGGTCGTTTTCGGGCTGTGCCTGTGACATTCTATATTTCTACTAAATTGACTTTGCGCGACCTTACTGCGTTCCAAACCATTTTCCAAACGGTAAGTTGCCGCGTGTACATCTTGAAAAATAGTGTAAAAGCACCCAATTACAATGCAACACCAACCTGAAAGGGAATTTTCATGAATCCG
This sequence comes from Amylibacter sp., assembly GCA_027083485.1. Taxonomy (GTDB): domain Bacteria; phylum Pseudomonadota; class Alphaproteobacteria; order Rhodobacterales; family Rhodobacteraceae; genus Amylibacter. The sequence continues at coordinate 2,409 of JALWOO010000316.1, forward strand.
TTTATCAGCATCGAATCCATTGGCATTGCCGCGATTGCGCTTTTGATATTTGCGCTTGTACTGGTCTTTATGACCGTCAAATCCGTTCCACAGGGCGAAGAATGGACGGTGGAGCGCTTCGGGCGCTATGTGCGCACGCTGAAACCGGGGTTGCGGTTTATGATTCCCTTCATGGACCAGATCGGGGCCAAGGTGAATATGATGGAAACCGTTCTGGATATTTCGGCACAGGAGGTGATCACCAAGGATAACGCCATCGTTATGACCGATGCGGTGACTTTTTATCAGGTGGTGGATGCGGCCAGTTCCGCCTATGAGGTGCGCGACATGGAGCGTGCGCTGTCCAATCTGACCCAGACCAACATCCGGTCGGTGATCGGCTCGATGGATCTGGACCAGAGCCTGTCCAACCGCGAGGTGATTAATACAAAACTGCTGAGCGTGATTGACGAAGCCGCCCACCCTTGGGGGGTCAAGGTAACACGGGTCGAGATCAAGGATCTGACACCGCCACCGGACATCACCGAAGCCATGGCCGGCCAGATGAAGGCCGAACGGACCAAACGCGCCGAAATCCTGACCGCCGAGGGCATGAAACAGGGGGCCATCCTCAAGGCCGAAGGCGAACGCGAAGCCCAGATCCGCGAAGCGGAAGGCCGCAAGGAAGCCGCCTTTCTGGACGCAGAGGCCCGAGAACGCGCTGCACAAGCCGAAGCGCGCGCAACCCAGATGGTTTCCGAGGCCATCGCCAAGGGGGACATTCAGGCGGTCAATTATTTTGTGGCCCAGAAATACACCGAAGCCCTGCGCGATATTGCAGCAAGCCCGTCCAGCAAAACCATTATGATTCCGCTGGAAGCCGCCAGTGTGATCGGCTCGATCAGCGGCATCGCCGATATTGCCAAAGCCGTAAACAGCAAGGATTAAGCCCATGGAATTCACCGGATTTATGGAAAGCATGACCCCCTGGTGGTGGGTGGCGCTGGCATTTTTGCTCGGGGCGCTGGAAATGGTCAGCGGCACATTTGTGCTGATCTGGCTGGCCCTGGCGGCCCTGTGCATGGCCGGTTTTCAGGCCGTGGGCGTGGAAATGTCGCTCGCCATGCAAACCGGTGTCTTTGCTTTTTTGTCGATTGTTTTAACCTTTGGCGGACGGTTCCTGCTAGATCGTTTTGGCGACGGGGCCCCTGAAAGCGATCAGCTCAACCAGCGCAGCCAGCATTTTGTCGGTCGCAATGGCAAGGTGCTGGAATACAACAACGGCGAAGGGGCC
>JALWOO010000316.1:3691-6259 GCA_027083485.1 Amylibacter sp.
GGCCTAGGCAACCGTGGAGGCGGAAAACAGCACCGCGCGAGAGAGGTGCGAGAGAGAGGGCGGGGTGCGTATGGTTATTACGGTTGCCGGCCACGCTTGGGCTCTGGCAACGTGCCGGAAGACAACAACGGCGAAGGGGCCATTGAAATCGACGGCATGCGCTGGCGGGCGCGCGGGGAGGATGGCAGCAAAAGCGACATCGGCTCCAGCGTGCGCATCACCCGCGCAAAGGGCATGACCCTTTACGTCAGTTCGGCGGCCAACTGATCCAGTTGATGCTGTGAAAAAACCCGAACACCGGCAGCGCGCAACACCGCTGCCGTGATCCCCTGCCCCGCAATCAGGCGTCCCTGAAAATGCCCGTCATAGGTTCGGGTCGTGCCGCAAGAGGGGCTTTTTTCGGTCAGAACCGCAAAGCGGCAGCCCTGCTGTACCGCCCGGTCCCGCGCCATTTCCGCCCCCCGCACAAAGGCGGCGCTCACATCATTGCCGCCCGCATCCAGCACCCGCGCCTGACCGGCCAGCACCTTTTCAGCATCCGCAAGCGGTTCGATTTCCGCCGGTAAACGCGGGGTTTGCAGCCCGCTGGCCATTTCCGGACAAAAGGACAGCACCCGCCCTTGCGCCTGCCAGCATGTCAGGTAATCCCCGGCCACCGGCACCGATCCGCCATCATAGCGCACCTTCTGGCCCAGCAGGCAGGCGCTGACCAGAATCCTATCCATGACCCATTTCCCGCACGCGCCCTGCCAGCCACGTAAGGTCCGCATCCTCCAGCCCGAGTTCGGCCAAATGGCTGGCGGTGTTGAACAAATACTCCGGATTCGGCCCCCGCCCGCCAACAGCCGTCGCAATCACCTGCGCCTGTTTTTCAAGCGGCAACCCGCCGCAATACTGTTCATGCGCCACATCCACCACATAGGTCACCGCCGGCACCCGCCGCCCGTCGCGCAGGTCGATATCGTGGATTTCCTCCACATAGGCCGAAGACACCAATTCCCGTTCGCGCAATTCCGCCAGCGTTTTTGCCGCGTCATCCGGCCCAACAAAGAACGCCACCCCGTCGCAATGCCCGCCCGCGGAAGGGTCCAGCGCCAGCACCAGCCCCGGCTTGGCCACCGTGCCGCGATGGTGGATCGACCACATGCAAAAACTGCGGCTGAACCCGCTCAGTCGGGCGATCTGGCGTTCCTGATAGGGAAACCCCGGATTCCACACCAGCGATCCATAAGCAAACACCCAAAATCCTTCGGTCAACATTGTCCCTGTTCCCTCTGTTCAGGCCTGCTATAACGTCAAAAGAGCAATAATGAAAATAGGGGAAGCCACTATGGCGCGATTACTGGTTGGTGTTGTGACAATTGCGGTTCTGGGCTGGTTTGGCTATTGGTGGGTCGGCTCCAGCGCACAGGAAACCGCGCTGAAAACATGGCTGGCCGATCGCGCCGCCGCCGGTTGGGTTGCCGATTATGACTCTCTCAAGGTGCAGGGATTCCCCAACCGTTTTGACACCACCATCACCGATTTGCATCTGGCAGACCCGCAACAGGGCTGGGCATGGAGCGCGCCGGCATTTTATATCCACGCGCTCAGCTACAAGCCCAATCATATCATCGTAGTCTGGCCGGAAACACAGAAATTCTCCACCCCGCGCGAAACCCTGACCCTGCTTTCGGAGAACATGCGCGCTTCGGTCAAGTTCGAGCCGGACACCAAACTGGCGCTGGACCAGACCAGCGTGGAAATGGACGGTTTGACCCTGACCAGCACCAAAGGCTGGACCTCGACCCTGAAGAAAGCCAATTTTGCCACCCGCCAGACTGCAGGCGAAAAATTTGCCCATGACATTGATTTTCGCGCGGCAGAGGTCACACCGGCCAATCTGTTCAAGAACATCGTTGACCCGAAAAACATCCTGCCCGCTGTGTTCGAGGAAATGCACATCGCCACCACACTGGCCTTTGACGCGCCATGGGACCGGCTGGCGATCGAAGGCCGCAAGCCGCGTTTGAAACGGGTGGATTTAACCGATGTCAGCGCAAAATGGGGCAAGCTGGCCTTTCAGGCCAAAGGCTCGGTCACGCTGGATGACCTCGGCTATCCTACAGGGAAAATCCGCATACGGGCGCAAAACTGGAAGGATATGCTCCAGCTCGGGGTGAATTCAGGCCGTATTCCGGCGGATTTGCTGGACCCGCTGGAAACCGCGCTCGGCTTTCTGGCGCGCATGTCCGGCAATCCCGATACCATCGACGCGCCGCTGAGTTTCTCCGGGCGCACCATGAGCCTTGGTATCATCCCGATCGGCCCTGCCCCGCGGTTTCGCTAACCGGTTAACGGCAATAGGCTCCGCTGCGATAGCGGGCCACGTCAAAATGAAAATGGTCACGGTGATACCGGTTCGCATTGGGGCCAAGCACTGTTCCGAACGGCCCACAGGCGGTTTTATGCAGTTTCTTCAAGGTGCGCCCCTTGTTAGCACTATGCCAGTCCCGCTTCACGCTTAAAATCGTGCCGTCCTTGAGCACAAATCCCGCAATATCAATGGCTTTGCCCTTGGCGTGTTCC
>JALWOO010000317.1 GCA_027083485.1 Amylibacter sp.
CCCATATTGCGCTACAGAAGTCCCTGCCAAAGCAGCGATATTCAACAGCCCGCGCGCAGTAATCGACGGCGTCACAATATGCGCCTTATTGCCCATCCCCATCAGGATCGGCCCGACTTCCAGCCCGCCGGCTTTCACTTTTAGAACATTTCTCACCGCACTTGCCGCATCCGTATGGGCAAAAACCAGCACATTTGCTGCACCTTGCAAGCGCGAGTTCGGAAAGATGCGATTGCGCAATTCCGCATCCAGCGCGCTGTCGGTGTGCATTTCACCCTCATAGACAAAGTCCTGAGGTTGCGAGTCCAGAATCTCCATCGCACCGCGCATGCGGCGGCCTGAATCGGTGTTCTGGTTGCCAAATTGCGAATGGGAACACAAAGCGATTTTTGGTTCGACCCCGAAGCGGCGCACATGGCGCGCAGCCGCAATAACCGTGGCAGCAATCTGTTCGGCATCGGGTTCTGCATGCACATGGGTGTCGGCCACAAACAGCGGCCCGTCCTCGTGGATAATCAGGGAGAGCGCGCCAATCGGGTCCAGCCCGCCATGGCCAAGCACCTGTGTCACATAATTCAGATGCCACAAATACTGCCCGAAGGTGCCGCAAATCATGCTGTCCGCATCATTCTGCTGCACCATGATCGCCGCAATTGCGGTGGTGTTGGTGCGCAACACGGCCTTGGCCAGATCCGGCGTAATCCCGCGCCGTTCCATCAGCTTGTGATAGCTCTCCCAATAGGCGCGATAGCGCGGATCGTCCTGCGGGTTGACCAGCTCGAAATCCTTGCCCGGCTGAATGGACAAACCGGCCTTTTCCAGACGATAGGCAACCACCTCGGGGCGGCCAATCAGGATCGGACGGTCAACGCCCTCTTCCAGCATGGCATTGGCCGCGCGCAATACGCGTTCGTCCTCGCCTTCGGAAAACACGATCTTGCGCACCGCAAGACGCGCGGCATCAAACACAGGCCGCATGATAAAGGCGGATTTGAATACAGAACGGTCCAGTTCATCCTTATAGGCGGCAATATCCGGCACCGGCCGTTTGGCCACACCGCTCTCCATCGCCGCCCCCGCCACGGCAGAGGCCACAATCCCCATAAGACGCGGATCAAAGGGTTTCGGGATCAGGTAATCCGGCCCGAAAGTCATCTGCTCGCCCTTATAGGCGGCAGCGGCCTCCGCACTTGATGTGGCGCGGGCCAGTTCGGCGATGCCTTTGACACAGCCGATTTGCATGGCGTCGTTGATTTCGCTCGCCCCCACATCCAGCGCCCCGCGAAAGATGAACGGGAAACACAGCACGTTGTTGACCTGATTGGGGTAATCGGATCGCCCCGTCGCGATCAGCGCATCCGGTGCCACGGTGCGGATTTGTTCCGGCAGGATTTCCGGCGTCGGGTTGGCCAGCGCAAACACGATCGGCTGTTTGGTCATTTTGGCAACCATTTCCGGTTTCAGCACCCCCGGCCCGGACAGGCCTAGAA
>JALWOO010000318.1 GCA_027083485.1 Amylibacter sp.
CGGTGCGGGCATAAATCGGCCGTGTGAGCTGCAAGTGCTGCATGATGCCCCGCGGGGTCAGGTCCATGATCTGGCCAACGGCTTTCTCGATGGCGGATTCATGTACCTTGCCGGTGCCATGGGTGTCGCAATAAATCGACAGTGGTTTGGCAACGCCAATGGCATAGCTCAACTGGATGGTGCAGCGATCAGCCAGACCGGCCGCCACCACGTTTTTCGCCAGATAACGCGCAGCATAGGCAGCAGAGCGGTCAACTTTTGTTGGATCTTTACCGGAAAAGGCACCGCCACCGTGAGGGGCTGCACCGCCGTAAGTATCGACAATGATTTTGCGCCCGGTCAGGCCTGCGTCGCCATCCGGCCCGCCGATGACGAATTTGCCGGTGGGGTTTACATGCCATTCGGTATCCGTTGTCAGCCAGCCATCGGGCAGGGTGCTGCGAATGTAGGGTTCGACCACGGCGCGCACATCTTCGGAGGTCATGGTGTCGTCAAGGTGCTGGGTTGACAGCACAACCGAGGTCACGCCAACCGGTTTGCCATCGATATAGCGCACAGAAAGCTGTGATTTTGCATCCGGTCCCAGCATCGACAGATCGCCGGATTTGCGGGCCGCAGCCAGATTGCGCAGGATTGCATGGGAATACTGGATCGGGGCAGGCATCAGCGCGTCGGTCTCATTGACCGCATAGCCGAACATAATGCCCTGATCGCCGGCACCGTCGTTATCGACACCTTGTGCGATATGGGCCGATTGCGGGTGCAGGAAGTTTTGCACATTCAGGGTTTCCCAGTGAAACCCGTCTTGCTCATAACCGATGTCCCGCACACAATCGCGTACAATGCCATCCACGCGGCCCAGGAAATCATCGAGTTTGCCACGGGAGGAAAGGCCAACCTCGCCGCCGATCACAACCTGATTGGTGGTGGCAAAGGTTTCACAGGCGACACGGGCCATTTCTTCTTCGGCCAGAAACGCGTCAAGAACGGCATCGGAAATGCGGTCGCAAATTTTGTCGGGGTGTCCCTCTGAAACGGATTCAGAAGTGAACAAATAGTTTTGACGGGACATGATGGTGCTCCAATTGGTTACTCCGCCACGTCAGGAAGCCGTTGTGGCGTATTGATAGGGTTCAGTAAGAGCCTTGTCACACAGGGTCAACGGCTAAATTTTGGCTGCGCGGTTTCCTTTGCCTTTGCGACATTTCAGACTCACTATAATGCCGATGAGCAGGGCAATCAGCAGCCAGGGCCATTCCCCCAGATATGAATACGCTGTTCTGCCCAGCGGGACGGGCAGTTTGGCATCCAGAAAACCGGCCTGATTTAACGGGATACTGTCCAGAATGCGGCCAAACGGGTCGATCATGGCGCTAACGCCGGTATTGGCGGCGCGGGCCAAAGGCAGACCCTGTTCTATGGCGCGGGCGCGGGCCTGTGCCAGATGTTGCTGGGGACCGGCGAAGTTGCCGAACCATGCGTCATTGGTG
>JALWOO010000319.1 GCA_027083485.1 Amylibacter sp.
AATCAGCCGGCCGTTTTCATCAAAAGCCTTGGAAGCACCGGCAATCTGGACCTCTGGTCCTTGCAGGATTTGCGGCTGAAACGGGGTCATGCAATGGCGCAGGGAAAACTGCGCGCGCGCCCCGCCAGTGCGCCCGTCAGCAGCGGACAGGATTGCCACAGGTTTACCACGAAACGGGGACGGGCCACCGCGGCTGCTCCAGTCCAGCGCGTTTTTCAGCACGCCGGATAGGTTGGCGTTGTATTCGGGGGTTGAAATAACCACCGCGTCGGCCTGTGCGATTTGCTCTTTCAGGGTCAACACACTGTCGGGGATACCTTTGGCATCCTCCAGATCGCCATCATAAAGCGGCAGATTAAGGTCGGCCAAGGTAAAGGTCGCCGGATCAAACAGGCGTGCGGCCTCTTTGATCAGCAGCGTGTTAACGGAATCGGCGCGCAAAGAGCCGGAAATGCCAAGAAGGGTTGTCATGGGTCGTCCTGATTGTTGGGTGGAGGCAATGCCTTTTAGGGCCACCAGAACATCGGTTACGATGAATTGCAAGCCTGCGGACAGGAAATGACACGGCTGCGGCATTTGTGCTAAATATCACTTTAACAACCGGTAAAAGACGCTAAATTGTCAGTCGTTCCGATTTGTGTGATACTGCCTAGGCGTTTCCGAATTTTTTGGAACGAAAAACAACTATTTTCCATAGGTGAGGTATCTTATGTCCTTGGTTTCCAAATCGCTGCTGGCAAGTGCAGCTATCTTGTTTACTTCCAGCATGCCGGTTTTTTCCCAACAACTGGCCGAAGAGGTGATCGAAGAATACTTTAGCGATATGCGCAAAGGCGGGGCCTCTGTCGAGCCGGGCACGAAAACCGTAAGCGGCCAATCCGTGGAATGGGCGGATATTGTAATTACCGGCCCCAATGGCGAAAGCAGACTGGTCATGCCGTTTGTGCGCGCAACCGAAATTGGCGGCGGCAAGGTCTCGATGGCCTACTCCGAAGAACAGGTCATGCGCCTGGTTCCTGCCAATGGCAAAGGGTCGCCAGTGGATGTGGTCATCACGATGAAGGATATGAAACACATCATTTCCGGCACGGCTGCTGCGCGCCAACATGATTATCAGGCCCCGACCTTGGCCTATGATGTGAAAACAGAAGACGGCAATTTCGCCATGCATATTGCCCTGAACAACCTTAAGGGCTTGCAGGTGAACACGGGCGAATTCGTGCGTAATTATGCAGGGGATATGACAGCGGCGAATGTTGTATTCGATTACACCTTTACCGATGGAAACGGCAGCATGACTGCCAAGGGCAGCTATGCGGATCTGGCTGTAAACTTTGACGTGGACGGTGCCAGCAAAGACCAGATGGAAGAATATCTGCAAGGCAAACGTGGCTTTGCCGTAAATTATTCCATGGGGGCGGTTACATCGGTTACAGATATCAACCAAGAGGGCCTTAAAGGTGTTTTGACAACAACCGGTGAT
>JALWOO010000320.1 GCA_027083485.1 Amylibacter sp.
GTATGTTGTGCCCCAGTCGGGCCGGTGTTCGCTGCCAAGGAAAATTTTTACGCCTTGGGCGATGGAGCAGTATTTCCCGATGCGGCAAACACGGTTCTGATCGCTGATGTCGGCAATTATTTCCGGAATGCCATAGCTGTCATCGCCGATGGCGTATTCCGGATAACACAGCTGCAATTTGCTTTTTTGGGTCAGCCCCAGCTTGCGGGCGATGCGCCTGAGCGCGAATTTGACTGTGTGGGACATCCGATTCTCCTGTACCGGCTTTCGAGCCGGCTCGTCGGTTTCTTCTACACCACATCCATACAAAATTACCAGTGGACCAAGTGGTCAAAATCGTTACATTCGACAAGGCTATAATCAAGCGGCCCCGGCGATCAGGCCGGAATGCCATCATAACAAGGAAGCGCTCGATGTTTGAATACGCGATAATCTGGGAATGGCTGATGTTTGCCACCCGCTGGCTGCATGTGATCACCGCGATTGCCTGGATTGGCTCGTCTTTCTATTTCATTGCGCTTGATCTGGGCCTGCGCAAAGCCCCCGACCTGCCCGCCGGTGCCCATGGCGAGGAATGGCAGGTTCATGGTGGCGGTTTTTACCACATTCGCAAATATCTGGTGGCACCGGCGCAGATGCCCGAGCATCTGACATGGTTCAAATGGGAGAGCTATGCCGCATGGCTATCCGGTTTTGCTATGCTGTCGCTGCTGTATTATGGCGGGGCAGAGCTGTATCTGGTGGATGCGGCGGTCTGGGATGTGGCCCCCTGGGTGGCAATTCTGGCGTCTATGGCGTCGATTGCTGTGGCGTGGATTGCCTATGACCTTCTGTGCAAATCGAAATTCGGCGATGATAACCGCCGCCTGATGGTGCTGCTTTATATCATCCTTGTGGCCATGGCCTGGGGCTATACGCAGATTTTCACTGGCCGCGCGGCATTTTTGCATCTGGGGGCGATTACCGCCACAGTGATGACCGCAAATGTGTTTTTCATCATCATGCCGAACCAGCGTGTGGTGGTGGCCGATCTTCAGGCGGGCCGCAAGCCTGATCCGAAATACGGCAAAATCGCCAAGCAACGCTCGACCCACAACAATTACCTGACCCTGCCGGTGATTTTCCTGATGCTGTCCAACCACTACCCGCTGTCCTTTGGCACGCAATACAACTGGGTGATTGCGGCGCTGGTGTTTCTGATGGGGGTGACGATCCGGCATTATTTCAACTCCAAACACGCGCGCAAGGGCAACCCCACATGGACGTGGGTTCTGACGGCGATCCTGTTTGTTGCGATCATGTGGCTGTCCACATTCACCCCGACGCCCCCCGCCGAGGACGCAGAAGAAGCCGCCCTGCCGGCTACTGCCCAACGCTTCGCCGCGGCCGAGCATTTCGAGGACGTGGCCGATATGGTCGCCGGTCGCTGCTCCATGTGCCACGCCGAGGAGCCGTTCTATGACGGCATCCTCTGGGCACCGCGCGGGGTAAAGCTGGACAGCCCGCGCCATGTGGCGATGCTGGCACGGGAAATCTATCTGTTTGCGGGCCGCTCCAATGCCATGCCACCGGCAAACGTGAGCTTTATGGAACCGGAAGAACGCGAACTGATCCGCAAGTGGTATGAGGGGGCGCTAAAGGGGAGTTGAAAAAGGTAATACACTGAATTTTTCAGTGAAATCTACATTTGTAGAAAGCTATTTTGTGGCTCGTGGGGTAAGGTTTTCCAGTATTTCAATCAAGCCGAGCAGAGTGGCATGTGCATCGTGAAGCCGGCTCTCCAGATGTATTTCTCTGCCGTCGTTAAGCTGCACCATGACTTGAGTTTCACCGCCATACCTGCCGCGACCAAATTCTCCACGACCATAACCTATGGCTTTTGATACAATCTGGTCCGACCGTTTGACCTCCGGATTCCACTGTATCAGAATTGCATGCTTATTCGCCTTTGCTACATCGCGGATGATACTGAAGGCATGGCAGTTTTGGGCGATGCGTTTTCTGAATTCGTCGTCTCTTGGTTTTGGTGGATCACCTTCCTCATGTGGCTCCAACAAATCGAATGGGTTTATGCCCTGCTCGTTCGCCTGTTCAAAGATTTGTGCAGCCAAGGCATCAACCACTGCTACAGCCAAGAAGGCCCGACGAAGGTCGGAAAACTCCTTGTCGAATTCGGCAAGGGTTGGTTCGACTATTTCTCTGTTGAATTGCTTGGCGTCAATCATGGCTGAATGGTTACCTCATTCGCCATTTGTTTTCCAGTCTGATCACTAACCACTATCATACCTTCTTTCCATTGCCCCTTTCCCGCCTCTCTGCTAACACCGCCCCATTCTCAGGGCGGGGCGAAATTCCCCACCGGCGGTGATAGCCCGCGAGCGGTCCAATGGTTGGATGTCAGCAGATTTCGGTGGAATTCCGGAGCCGACGGTTAAAGTCCGGATGAAAGAGAAGGGAGCGCGCCCATCGGGCTGCGTTGCTGGAAGCTTTGAGGTTTGTTCTGTGATGGAAAGGAACCTCTGATATGAACTCCAAATCGAAAATTGCCTTTATCAAGGCCCGTTGGCACAGCGATATTGTGGATCGCGCCTATGACGGATTTATGGCGCAGGCGGATGCCTGGGATGTGACGGGCTTTGATGTGCCCGGCGCGTTTGAAATGCCGCTTTTGGCGCAGCGGTTGGCCAATACCGGCGATTATGCGGCCATTGTATGTGCGGCGCTGGTGGTGGATGGCGGCATCTATCGCCATGATTTCGTGGCGGCGGCCGTGGTGGATGGCCTGATGCGGGTGCAGCTCGATACCGGCGTGCCGGTGTTTTCCGTATCCCTGACGCCGCATCATTTTCAGCCAACGCAGGAACATGTCGCGTTTTTTAGCGAACATTTCGTTAAAAAAGGGGCCGAAGCGGCGCAAGCGGTACAACAAGTGCTCATGCTTTAAGACTTCCTTTATGGAAAACAGGTTTCCTCTTATGCGGGTGCTATCCGCGTGAGAGGGGATTTTTATGAAAAATTACAGTCGTTTAATCATAATTTTTTTGGTATTTGCTGCTGTCCCGATGTTGGCACAGGAAGAGGTCGCAACCATTCTGCGCAAACAGGAGGAGGCCTGCCTTGCGGGCAATGCTGCCAACTGCCTGCCGGCGGCATCCATGTATTTGCGCGGCCAGGGGGGGGCACCGGATGCGGTAAAAGCAGCACGATATTTCAAGGAAAATTGTAATGCCGGTTTTATGGAGGGTTGCGCCAATCTGGCCCTTTTGTATGAGCAGGGCAGGGGCGTGAACCGCAGTATGCGAGAGGCGCTACGCCTCTATGGCAATGCCTGCAAGTGGCGGTTGGGTGCGGCTTGCGAGCGGTTGGGGTATTTGTACCTCGAGGGGCGCGGGGTGGTTCGGGACCTGTTACTGGCGCGGCGTTTCTTCAAGCGGGGATGCGATCGACTGGACGCGCGGAGCTGCTATAACCTCGGGTATATCTACACCCGCGGTCTGGGGGTTTCCGCGGATGAAAACGCTGCATCCCGTTTTTACCAACTGGCCTGTGATTACGGCCAGTCAGAGGGCTGCACGCCCTAGCGGGCGGCCTTGATCGCCGGCATCAGTTTCTCTTTGATCACCCGTTTGGTCAACGGCCCGGCAGCACGCATCAGGATTTTGCCGTTGCTGTCGACCAGATAGGTTTCCGGCACCCCGTAGACGCCCCATTCCAGCGCCATGCGGCCTTCAACGGCCATGGCTTTGGTATAAGGATTGCCCAGCGAATTCAGAAACGACATGGCATTGTCCGGAAGGTCTTTGTAATTCAGGCCGATAATCGGAATTCCCAGATCGGACAGCTCCATCAGGTTCGGGTGTTCCACACGGCACGGGCCGCACCAGCTGGCCCAGAAATTCACCAGCTTGATCCCCGCAGCGGTAATATCCGCATCACTTGCCAGCGGCAGATCCGCCAGTTGTTTACCCACCAGCGGCGGGGCCTGCTGACCGATCAATGTTGAGGGTAGCGCATCCGGATCCTCGCGCTTGAGGCCGAAAATAAAGGTTCCCGCCAGCGCCAGAAAAATCAGCGGCGGCAGGATCATCAGCGGGGAAAAACGTTTACTTGCCATTATTGCGAATCCGATCTTCTTGTTGTTCCAACAGACGTTTGGCCTTGGCGGCCTGTCGCATTGATACGGCAATCAGCAGCAACAGCAAGGCGATGCTGATCACATATGCGGCAGAGACCTCAAAGGCGTATTTTCCAAGATCGGGCATCATGAGTGGACCTCCCGTGCCATAAGGGCTTCGGCGCGGCGCATGCGGATCAATGTGCGGGTGCGCATCAAAACCAGTGCCACGAACAACAACACAAACCCGATCCCGCTCAGGGCCAGAGGATACAGGTAATCCGGATGTACGTTTTTATCGACCTGCGTGCCATTGGCCACGGTGATCGAGGCCCCCTGATGCAGGCCCTGATTCCAGAAATTCACCGCATAGCGCGACAACAGGGCAAACACGCTGCCCACCATACACAGAATAGAGGTCAGATCGGCGGCTGTGTCGTTGTCTTCGATGGCCTCCCAAAGGGCGATATAGCCAAGGTAAAACACAAACAGGATCAAAAACGAGGTCAGGCGCGGATCCCATGCCCAATAGGTGCCCCACATCGGACTGCCCCAAATGGCACCGGTAAACAGCGAAATCAGGGTCATGGTCATACCGATCGGTGCCGCCGCCCGCGCCGCCAATGCAGATACGTGATGGCGCCGGATCAACCAGATCAGCGAAGTCACCAGCATCATTATCCAGATGTTGATCGCCAGCGTTGCCGCCGGCACATGCAGGAAAATGATCTTGACCGTGGAGCCTTGCTTGTAGTCGTCGGGCGTCAGGAAAAAGCCCCAAAACAGACCAGCCAGCAAGCTGATCATTGCTAATACTGTGGCCACCGGCAGGATTTTCCCTGACAAGGCCATGAACTTCACCGGATTGGCATATTCCCAGAGCGCGTTGAGTCGCATGGTTTCCCTCATATTACTTGGCGAGGAGATAGCCTGTTTTGGCCGTGAGGCCAATGGGAATACTGTCACAGCATCGTGTAAAAGCGCATTGGCGACACTTGAAAGGCTATATGCTACGATCAGGGCCGGTAAAACTGGATATAGGTCAACAAAAGGAACGTTCATGCCCTCGCCCCCGCAACAACTTCTCCCCGAGCGATTGTACTATTTTCGCGGCACCACGCTACAAACCGACCATATTCCGATCATTCAGTATCTTGCCTGCGATCAGCAGGGGCATTTACGCGAAAAAATCGAGATTTACCATGATGGGCGGTGTGTTTATACGGCCGCATCAGAGGCCGATCTGCCGGCAGCTCCCCTCGGCATTAGCGAAGCCGAGGCCCGCTGGGGCTATGGCACAGCGGCAAAATGCAGCTTTGAGGAATTCGAGGCAATGAAGCAATTGGCATTAAAGCTGGCCTCTCAAGGCGGTGGGATTGATGAAAATACCCGTAAGAAATTGAAAACGAATGTATTCTAAGGCGCATTCGTGCAAGATTTCGGTTACGTGTCTACAAAACACCTGCCGCCCGGCAATTCACTGAAAGGGAGCTGGCCTTTTATACGAAAGGCCTTTGGCGCACCCGACAGGATTCGAACCTGTGGCCTCTGCCTTCGGAGGGCAGCGCTCTATCCAGCTGAGCTACGGGTGCCTGAGGGGCGGTATAGGGCAAGTATTTGGCGGGTTCAATCGCCTATTTTTGTCCCGAGCCTTTTTCTAGATGCCGTTTGCTGGCATTGCGTGCCAGTTCGAGGGTATAGGCGGCCAAAGCATTCAGGGCGGCATCGGTTGCGCTTGCGTTGTGGGCGTCCAGTGCGTCGGTGATTTCCGTATGCAGGGCGATAATACGGGTGCGGTCGCGTTCGGTGTAGGTGATCATATTCATCAGCGGCTGCATGGCTTCGACGGCACCGGCGAGCTGATAGGAGATCACCGGATTATTCGCCGCATCCACCAGCGCGCGGTGAAAGCTGACGTCCGAGGCGCAGAAAACCTCGTCGCTCAGGCCGGGCTGGCCCTGCCGGTGGATTTCGGCGCGCATGGCGGCCAGGTGGTCGGGCTGCCGGCGTTCGGCCGCCAGCGGGATGCAGGCGCGTTCAAGGGCAAAGCGGGCCTCGCAGGCGGTTTCAAAGCTGACCTCGTTCATGGACAGTAGCAAGGTAGAGGTGG
>JALWOO010000321.1 GCA_027083485.1 Amylibacter sp.
TTCCGGATCACCACAACCGGCACCGGAATCCAGCCATAGGCAGACCGGTGCACCGAATGGGGCAGGCGCAGGAATCCGGTCTGTTTGCCATCCGCGTTAAAATCCACTTCTGCGGTGATGAAACTCTCTGCCATGGGGTGCCTTTATAATTCGGTGATTGCCGAAATGACACTAGGCCTGTGCGCGGCAGCTTGTCAAGTTTCGATATTTCGGGCATTACCGAATTATGAAACAGGAACACGCCATAGAAGCCTTTGCCGCCCTTGCCCAATCCTCGCGCATGACGATCTTTCGCTTGCTGGTGCGCACAGTGCCGGATGGGTTGCTGGCCGGTGAAATCGCGCGGCATTTGCAGATTGTGCCTTCTACCCTGTCGGGGCATCTGGCGGTGATGAAACGGGCAGGCCTGTTGCGGGCAACGCGACAGCAACGGGAAATCCGGTATGCGGCGGATCTGGATTGTGTGACCGGTCTGGTGGATTTCCTGCTGGCGGATTGTTGCGACGGGCAGCTGGACGATTGCGCCGGCGTGCTGGCGTTAACGAAAAACAAGTAACGCCACAATCACCCCGAGCAGCAGCAGTGACACGCCTTGCCAGAACCGCACCGGATCGCGTTCGGCCAGCGGTTTATGCCGGTCGGGCCGGTATCCGCGCGGAGGGCGGCGCAGGTCGGCGGTGAATTCGGACAGGGTGCCATAGCGTTTGAACGGGTCCGGATGCAGCGCCTTTTTCAGCACCCCGTCCACCCATTCCGGCATATCGCGGGCGGATTGATAGGCCAGACGCATTTGCTCCTTGCGGCTTCGAACACGCGAAACCTTTGCCCCGTAAGGCAGCCTGCCGGTGAGCATCTGATAGGCAATCACCGCCAGCGAAAAGAAATCCGACTGGCGGGAGGCGGGCTGACCGGCGAAATATTCCGGCGCGGCGTATTGCAGAGTGCCCGGCACGGTGGCCTGTGGCGGTTGGCCTTCGTGAACGCCTTCGACCCGAACCGCGCCGAAATCAATGATTTTGACGGTGCCCGCCGTGTCGATCATGATGTTTTCGGGGCGCAAATCCTGATGCAGCATTTCTTTGCGGTGGATGGCGCGCAGGCCCTTGGCGATTTGTTCGATAATGTCGCGGGTGGTTTCAAGGCTGGCGCGCGGGTTGTCGATCATCCACTGGGCCAGCGTCTGACCCTCCACATATTCCGACAGGGTGTAGCAGGAATTGCGCGGGCGCAGCAGCGGGGCCGCCGCCAGCAGATGGGCGCTGTTCAGGCGGCGTGCGATCCAGTCTTCCATCATCAGGGACTTGCGGTAGTCGGGATCCTCGCGCAGGTCGATAGACGGGATTTTCAGCGCCGCACGGTGGCCGGTTTCCTGATCCTGCACCAGATAGATATGGCTGCGGTGGTTGGCGTGCAACTGGCGCAGGACTTTGTAGCCCTCGAATATCTGGCCATCCTCCAGCAGGGGCGGCGCGGGCAGGGGGGCGGTATCGCCCAGAATATCCGGCACATCGTTATCGGGCAGGCCATCGATGCGCACCACCTGAACTGTCAGGTTATCGGTGCTGCCGGCGGCCAGCGCGCGCGCCACCATGGCCTGTGCCGCCGTATCCAGCGTTTCGGCGCGGGTGATTTCGGCGGCCATCTCTGCCGGCGGGCAGAATTCGTAAACCCCGTCTGTGGCCAGCACAAACACATCTCCTCTGGCTACGGACAGTTTGCGGTAATCAACATCCACATGATGGGCCATGCCCATGGCGCGGGCCAGATAGCTGCGCTCGGCGGTTACCACGGTGCGGTGATCCGTGGTCAGTTGTTCCAGCGTGTTGCCTTCCTGCCGGAAAATACGGCAGTCCCCCACATGCAGCAAATGCGCAAACCGCCCCTTGAGCACCAGCGCACTGAGCGTGCAGACAAAACCGCGATCCATATCATAGGCGTGTTCGCTGCGTTTGGTTTGCCCATAGAGCCATGAATTCGCCGCCCGGATCACCCGCAGGGCAGAGGTTTTCACGCTCCATGAATCCGGCGTGGAATAGTAATCGGTCAGAAAGCTTTTGACCGCCGATTGCGCCGCGATCTGGCTGACGTTTGACGAACTGATCCCGTCCGCCAGCACAATCGCGATTCCCTTTAACCCCAGTGCCGGCTGAACAGGCGTCAGGGCGCCAAAGAAATCCTGATTGATTTCCTTGCGCCCTGCCTCGGAACATTGCCCGATGGATATGTGCAGATCCTGCGTCATATATTTCCGCGCCCCCCGGGGAGAGGGCGCGGCCCTCCCTTATTCGGCAGGTACAGCGTTGCGCGCGGCACCGGTGCGAACATGGGTGGAATAGAGCGTTAGGCCGACAAAGGTGATGCCGCCGACGATATTGCCCAGAACGGTCGGAATTTCGTTCCAGATCAGGTAATCGGTAAAGGTGAATTCGCCGCCCAGCAACAGACCCGACGGGAACAGGAACATGTTCACAACGGAATGTTCAAAACCCATGTAGAAAAACAGCATGATCGGCATCCACATGGCCAGAATTTTGCCGGTCACCTGTGTGGACATAAAGGCCGCGACGACGCCGGTGGACACCATCCAGTTGCACAGAACACCACGGATAAACAGGGTCAGCATACCCGGTGCGCCATGGGAGGCATAGCCAAGGGTGCGGCCTTCGCCGATCACACCTATTTTATGGCCGATGGCATTGGGTTCCACGGAAAAGCCAAAAGTAAAAATGATCGCCATGAACACGGCCACGGTAAAGGCACCGGCAAAGTTGCCGGTAAACACCAGCCCCCAGTTGCGCAGCATGCCGCCCACGGTCACGCCCGGGCGTTTGTCAAACAACGCCAGCGGCACAAGGGTAAACACGCCGGTCAGCAGATCAAAGCCCAGCAGATACAACAGGCAGAACCCGACAGGAAACAGGATCGCCCCCGCCAGCGGCTGGCCGGTGTTGACGTTGATGCTGATCGAAAAGGCCGCCGCCAGCGCCAGAATGGCACCAGCCATATAGGCGCGGATCAGCGTGTCCTTGGTGGACATGAAAACCTTCGCTTCGCCGGCGTCGATCATCTTGGTTACAAATTCGGTGGGGGTGAGATAAGCCATTTTTCAGGTTCCTTTCAGGGGTATCGGGGATGTCGGGATCAGGCCGCCGCCCGCGCCAGCAGGCGGGTGGCATCGAGCAGGATACGCCCGTTTTCGACCTTGATTTCATAGGTATTCACGCGGCCTTCGTCGGCGCCCTGGGCCATGCCGGTTTGCAGATCAATGACCCAGTTGTGCAGCGGGCAGGTCACGGCACTGCCATGCACGATCCCCTCGGACAGGGGGCCTTTCTTGTGCGGGCAGGCGTCATCTATAGCATAGACACGGTCATCACCGGTGCGAAAAATAGCGACGCAGCCATGGGCGGTTTTGATTACGCGCGCCCCGCGCGGGGCGATGTCCTCCAGTGCGGCAATATCTATCCAGTTTGTCATTCGGCGGCCTCCAGTGTCAGATCGGCCAAAGCGGCCCATTTGTTTGCTTGATATTCGGGTTTGGCCTGCTCGGCCCAGGGATCGGTGCGGTACACGGATTGGGAAATCTCGAACCGCTCGCACAGGGCGGCGCGGTTGGCGGTGTCGTCAACCACCTGTTCAATCACCCAGTCCAGCCCCACCTTGGCGACCCATTTATAGGGCCGGTCCAGATAGGCCGCGCTTTCGCGATACAGCTGGATAAAGGCCACGGCCAGATCGATGACCTCTTGTTCGGTTTCAACGCTGGCAAGGGCCTCGGTTTGTTTCAGCTCCATTCCGGCGGCACCGGCAACAGAGACCTGATAGCCGCTGTCCACACAGATCACGCCCAGATCCTTGCAGGTGGCCTCGGCACAGTTGCGCGGGCAACCCGACACGGCCAGTTTCACCTTATGGGGCGTCCATGACCCCCAGAGGATTTTCTCAAGCTTGATGCCAAGGCCGGTGCTGTCCTGCGTGCCGAACCGGCAGTGATCGGATCCGACACAGGTTTTTACCGTGCGCAAGCCCTTGGAATAGGCGTGACCCGAGACCAGACCGGCGCTGTTCAGATCGGCCCACATGGCGGGCAGGTCGGCACGCTCCACCCCCAGCAAATCAATGCGCTGACCGCCGGTGACGTGGATGGTCGGCACGTTGTATTTTTCCGCCGCATCGGCAATGGCGCGCAGTTCCTGCGGCGTGGTGATACCGCCCCACATGCGCGGCACCACGGAATAAGTGCCGTCCTTTTGAATGTTGGCGTGGTTGCGCTCGTTGACAAAGCGGCTTTGCAGATCGTCGGCGTATTCCAGCGGAAATTCCGCAATCAGGTAATAGTTCAGCGCCGGACGGCAGATGTGACAGCCACAAGAGGTTTTCCAGCCCATTTCCTGCATCACCGCCGGGATGGATTTCAACTGTTGTGATTTGATGATCCGGCGGATGTCTTCATGGCTGTGATCGGTGCAGCCGCAAATGCCGGCGGGGGCAGGGGCCTGAAAATCATCGCCAAGGGTGACGGCCAGAACCTGTTCCACCAGCCCCGAGCAACTGCCACAAGAGGCCGATGCCTTGGTCACGGATTTGATCGCGCCAAGATCGGTCGCGCCGTTCCGGATCGCCTGCACGATAGTGCCTTTGCACACGCCGTTACAGCCGCAGATTTCCGCGCTGTCGGGCATGGCCGCAACCAGCGCCAGCGGGTCCGCCATTTCGCCGCCCTGAAAGGCAGGGCCAAAGATCAGGGTGTCGCGGATGTCGGAAATATCCTCGCCGGATTTCAGCTTGTCAAAGAACCAGCCGCTATCTGCCGTGTCGCCATACATGACCACGCCGATGATTTTATTGTCGCGCAGGATCAGACGTTTATAAATTCCCCGTGCCGGATCGCGAAAAACGATTTCCTCGCGCCCGTCACCGGTGGCAAAATCGCCGACGGAGAAAAGATCAACGCCGGTGACCTTGAGTTTGGTTGATACCATCGGTGCCACAAAAGCGGCAGCTTCGCCTTGTAGGGTTTTGGCCAGCACTTTGGCCATGTCAAACAGCGGGGCCACAAGGCCATAGACCACTTCGTCATGTTCCACACATTCGCCAAGCGCATAGATGTCTTCGGCGGTGGTCTGCATGGTGTCATCCACCCAGATGCCGCGCTCAACCCGAATGGCCGCGTCAATGGCAAGGCGGGTTTCGGGGCGGATGCCGGCGGCCATGACCACCAGATCGGCGGGGAAAAGATCGCCCTCTTCCAGCAATACCGCGTCAACGTGATCCTTGCCCAGAATGGCGGCGGTGTGGGCCTTGCAGACCACCTTGATGCCGCGCCCTTCCAGTTCCTTTTGCAACAGGTAACCGGCGGCAGGATCAAGCTGACGTTCCATCAGGTGATCCATAAGGTGCAAAACGGTGACCTCCATGCCCTGTTTGTGCAACGCTGCAGCGGCTTCCAGCCCCAGCAGACCGCCGCCAATCACAACCGCTTTGGCGTCTTTTCTGCCTGCGGCGGCAAGCATGGCCTCCACATCGTCCAGATCGCGAAACCCGACCACGCCGGGCAGGTCGTTGCCCTGAACCGGAATGAAAAACGAGGCAGAACCGGTGGCGATCACCAGCTTGTCATAAGAGGTCGTGCCCTGCGGTGTGACCACCAGCTTTTTCTTTTTGTCGATCTTCACCACGGTTTCCCCGAACCGCGTGGTGATGCCCCGTTCAGCATACCAGTCCGCGTCATGGGTGATGATTTCGTCAAACTCCTGTTCGCCCGCCAGCACGGGAGACAGCAAAATCCGGTTATAGTTTCCGCGCGGCTCGGCACCGAAAAGGGTGATGTCAAAGGCGGATGTGTCCAGTTCTTCCAACATCCGGCCAGAAGCCATGCCGGCACCGATGACAACAAGTTTACAGGTCATGTTTCGCTCCAAAGCGTCATAGAATCGTTGATTACGGTGATACGGCTTGTCTGTGTTGCTGTCTGTTGCTAAGATTTCAGGTATGCGTTGCAAAAAATGCAACAGAGCGAGGAGTGGGGCGTATGAGACACCTGCAAGTTCTTAAATTCATAGAGAAAATCGCCAGAACCGGATCCCTGCGCTCTGCGGCGGAAGAGCTGGGAATCACCCCCTCCGCGTTAAACCGCCGCATATTGGGGGTGGAAGAGGAGCTGGGCGTGGAGATTTTCGAGCGCCACCCCGCCGGTTTGCGCCCCAATATTGCCGGTGAAATC
>JALWOO010000322.1 GCA_027083485.1 Amylibacter sp.
CGCAGCGCGGGATGTCTGGGCCAATACCTCTGTTGCGGCCCGGGTTGATCTGCTGCAACAAATCAAGGATCAGTTGATCAAAGTGGCTGAAGGCTGGGCGCTGACTGCTGCGCGCAAGAAGCAAATCCCCGAAGGTTCCCCTCTGGTGGGGGAGGAATGGATGTCCGGCCCCTATGCGTTGATGATGGGGTGCAATGCCCTGATTGACACCCTGTCGGGCATGCAGGGCAAACGGTTTCTGGACAAGGTCAAGCTGCGCAAGCTGGTCACTGGCCGGATTGCGGCGCAGGTGATGCCGACCAATATCTGGGACAAATTGCTGTTGTCCGGTGTTCGCGCCGAGGTCTGGATGCAGGAAGGGATTACCTGCGAAAACCTGCGCACCCATACGGCCAGCGTTTACGATGCACCGCCACCGGCCAAGGTGGCGCTGGTGTTGGGGGCGGGGAATATCGCCTCGATCGCGCCGCTGGATTGTTTTCACAAGCTGTTCAATGAAAATCAGGTGGTGATCCTGAAGATGAATCCGGTGAACGACTATTTGACCGATTATCTTCTGGTGGCGCTGTCCCCGCTGATCGATCTGGGCGTGTTGCGCATTGTCAAAGGCGGGGCGGATGTGGGCGGTTATCTGTGCCAGCATCCGCTGGTGGAGGAAATCCATATCACCGGAGCCGAGGCCAGCCACGACCGGATTGTCTGGGGCGAAGACGTGGCCGCAGCCAAGGCGCGCGGCGTGCCGGTGAATACGCGGCGGATTACGTCCGAGCTGGGTGCCGTTTGTCCGACGATTGTGGTGCCGGGGCCGTGGAACGCGGCGGATTTGCAATTTCAGGCAGAACATATTGCCACGCAAAAGCTGCACAACTCCGGTTTCAACTGTATCGCCTGCCAGATGCTGGTGTTGCCTGCGGACTGGGATAAAACACATGTGTTGATGGATAACGTGGCCAAGGTCGTGGCGCGGGTGCCCGCACGCCAAGCCTATTATCCGGGGGCGACAGAGCGCATGGCGGAATTTGCACGCCATAGCGACAAGGTTGCTAAATTCGATCGGGGCGATGCGCCAGCCTGTGTGGTGGCGTCGGGTGGTGATCCGTGGTTGCAGGAAAACGAGGTCTTTGCGCCGGCCATGTCAACGCATGAAATTGCAGGGAGCGATCCCGAATCCTATTTGCACGAAGCGATCCGCTATGCCAACGAGGAATTGCACGGCACGCTCGGGGCGAATGTCCTGATTCATCCGGCTACGATCAAGGCAATCGGAAAAAAGAAATTCGAAGCATTGATTGCTGAATTGCGCTACGGCTGTATCGCGATCAATGGGTGGTCGGGGCTGGGTTTTTTGCTGTCCCAGACGACTTGGGGGGCGTTTCCGGGCCATACGCTGGACAATGTCCAGAGCGGCATCGGCGTGGTGCATAACAGCTTTATGTTCGACCGCCCCGAACGCTCGGTTATTACCGCGCCGTTTCAACC
>JALWOO010000323.1 GCA_027083485.1 Amylibacter sp.
GTTCCGCCAATGGCGATAACCGCTTTCAGATCATCGGCACATCCGGTACAGTGACCACGGTCGCCGCCTCCCATCTGGGTTTGTCGCGCTATGAACGCTGCAAGGTGGACGGTCTGTCCATGTGCAAAAACGAAATCGAAACCGTGGTGCAACGCTATCTGTCGATCGGGCCGGAAGGGCGGCGCAAAGCGCCCTGTATCGGGTCTGACCGCCACGAATTGATCATGTCAG
This sequence comes from Amylibacter sp., assembly GCA_027083485.1. Lineage (GTDB taxonomy): Bacteria > Pseudomonadota > Alphaproteobacteria > Rhodobacterales > Rhodobacteraceae > Amylibacter. Next base: position 232 of record JALWOO010000323.1, read on the forward strand.
GGTCTGCGATTTTGCAGGCTATTTTACGGGTCTGGCCTTCGGGTCAGTTAACGGTCGCGGACCGAGGGTTGCGCGAAGGGCTGCTTTACAGCCAAATGGCAGCAGCCGGCGTGTGGAAAGCCCGCCAGAATTAGGAAATATCAATGGCCAAAGAACGAAAATCCAGTGGTCGCGGTCAACGCGATCTGCGTGTGCGTGTCAAAAGCGCGAAAGGGCGTAAACTGTCCTCGACCCTGTGGCTCGATCGCCAGCTGAACGATCCCTATGTGCAGCGCGCCCAAAAGGACGGCTATCGCGGACGTGCGGCCTATAAGATACTGGAACTGGACGATAAATACCGGTTTCTGGTGCCCGGTGCGCGGGTGGTGGATCTGGGCTGTGCGCCCGGCGGCTGGTGTCAGGTTGCCTCCAAACGGGTGAATGCCCTTGGCACGCGCAAAAGCAAACAGACCGGTACGGTTTTAGGGGTGGACCTGCAAGAGGTCGACCCGATCCCGGGATGCGAATTGCATGTGCTGGATTTCATGGAGGACGACGCAGATACCAAGGTCAAGCAATGGCTTGGCGGGCAGGCGGATGTGGTGATGTCCGATATGGCTGCGGCATCCTGCGGCCATAAACAGACGGACCACTTGCGCATTATCGCGCTTTGCGAGGCTGCGGCCTATTTTGCCTTCGATGTGCTGGCCGAAAACGGCACCTTTGTTGCCAAAGTGCTGGCCGGTGGGGCCGAGGGCGATTTGCAAAAGCTGCTCAAGCAGAAATTCACCAAGGTTCTGAATGTAAAACCCCCTGCCAGCCGCTCCAATAGTTCGGAAAAATTCGTTGTAGCGACGGGGTTTAAAGGCAATAGTGAAAGCTAGTTGGCCTTAGGCTCTATTTTCGCAAGGTATGCGGCAATTGCCTTGAGGTCGTCCTCGGGCAGTTGCTTCGTGTTTTCCACCACCTCTGCCATGGCACCGCCCGCACTGTCGAATTCAGGGGTGAAACCGGAATTCAGGTAGGTGACAATGTCGATTTCCTCCCAACTGCCGATGCCATCCGCATGGGGGGTGATGTTGGGGATTTTGCCCTTGCCGTCCGGATTTGGCCCGCCCGCAAGCCAGCGATCCTGCTTTAGCCCGCCCAGAAAATTGCGCGGTGTGTGGCATTCGGTGCAATGGCCCATGGCCTCCACCAGATAACGGCCGCGTTTTTCGGCGCTGGTCAGGTTTTCATCCGTCAGGTGAAACCCGTCTGGCATAAA
>JALWOO010000324.1 GCA_027083485.1 Amylibacter sp.
ATGCAGGCGGATCCGGCGCTGAAGGGGCAAATCGTACAGGCGAGAATCCTCTACTCGGAGCGAAACTCCCTTGCCGGAGAAATTGTCTAAGCCAGCTAATCCATTGGAAACAGCCGGATTACCCTTCGTGTGGAACCAATTTGAGGCTGGGATGGAGGATTGTTTCCAATCTATACCTAGTGTGTAGAATTTAATCCTTCACAAATTGTAGAAATTTGATACCTTATAGCGAGGCCCATGGTTAATAGGCAGAGTAATTCTGTCCGGGCGTTTGCGAGTGTGGAAGTGAAGGGATATTCAAGTGATTAAGCAATCCATAAGAATTTGGGTGGCAATGCTCGGTTTTGTACTATTGGCCGGTTCGGCAATGGCTGACGAGCGTTATGTGCCCGGCATCTGGGTAGATCCGGATGGGTGTGAACATTGGGTAATGGACGACGGCGCAGAAGGTTATATGACGCCACACGTAACCCGTGACGGCATTCCGGTTTGCCGACGAGGCAATCCTTGTGCTGTGATGAATTCGGATCAGTTGTTCCGTGTCGACAAGGCCTATATTACGCCTACTGGTCGCAAGCGTTTGCAGGATTTCTTTCGAAAGGCCAACGCGACTGCATTTATCATCGACGGACACACAGATAGCGATGCAAGCGATGCCTATAATATGTCATTATCCAAACGTCGCGCACAGGCCGTTGCCAAGATCGCTGAATCGGTTGGCGCACGGGCACAGGTTCGCTGGTATGGTGAACGGGTGCCGGTTGCCTCCAACAGCACAGCGGCCGGCAAGAGAAAAAACCGCCGTGTTGAAATCACCTGCGTGCGTTGAGGAAGTGTAAAATGAAAACTGTAAAAATAAGCATGGCTCTGTTTGCCACAACATTTGTTCTCGCTGCTTGTGAGTCTGGCCCGGATAAATCCGTCGATCGGGGGATTAATTCCCACAGTGTCAGCCAGCTGAATGCAGGCATCTGGGTGGATCCGACGGGCTGTGACCAATGGATCATTGACGATGGCGTTGAAGGATATCTGTCGGCGCGGCTGGATAAATACGGCAAGCCGGTTTGCTCCGGTATTGCAGAGCCGAACACTGTTGTGGGCGACTTCAAAAACCAGATTGCAGATCCGATCTAAACCGGTTCTTCGGACAATCAAAGAAAAACGCGGCTCCTGTGAGCCGCGTTTTTTGTTTGTGGGGTAAAGATAGGGTCAGGACCCTAGAGTATTTCGCGCTAAACCTGAATCACCTAACGCTTCCTGAAATCATGGATTTCAACGCGTTAGGTGATGTTGAGTGGCTCAGGTAAAACGCGAAATACTTTAGCGGGTGAATTTCTTGTATTTCACCCGTGTCGGCTCGCAGGCCTGTGGTCCCAGACGGCGGATTTTGTCTTCCTCATAGTCGGCAAAGTTGCCCTCGAACCATTCCACATGGCTGTTGCCCTCAAAGGCCAGCATGTGGGTACAAATCCGGTCA
>JALWOO010000325.1 GCA_027083485.1 Amylibacter sp.
CGCCGCGCACCAAACGCGGATCCGAATAAAACCCGATCTTTTCCGCCGCCAATTGGCCATAAAAACTGGTCTGGTATTGCGCGCCAAGCTCAAACGCCACAACCGCCTGATCGAAATCGCCCAATTCCTCATATGCACGCCCCATCCAGTACCCGGCACGCCCCAGACTCACCGGCGTTTTCACGGCATTGCGGTGGTTTTTGAAATGAATAATTGCCTGCGCCGGCGCATCCAGTTTGCGCAAAGCGATATAGCCAGCCAGCCATTCCAGATCCGCATAATCGGAACCGGAGGTCAGCTCGTGCTGGCTGGCCAGCCAATAGGCCAGTTCGTTTTCACCGGCACGCATAGCGCGGCGGGCAAATCCGCGGCGTCGGTTTGACCAGTATTCCGGCCTGCCCAGTTTTTCTTTGGAACCGCTGCGCTCCACCAGCAAGGCCTGTGCATCATCCCAGCGGCCCTTTTTAACCCGCCAGACAAACCGGTCATACGCAAGGCCCGCGTCATCTTGCAAGCTTTTGGGGACGGCAGCAATCACCGCATCAACCCCCTTGCTGGCCCGTTGCAAAGCGATCCTTGCTTTGGCCAGTTTTTGAAGCTTTGGCGACACCAGCTCAAGCATCCGCTCTGCGGCTTTGGTTTCACGGCGCCACAAAAGATTATCCAGCCGTTTTTTGTGAAACCGCGCCAAGGTGCCTTTGAATTTGCTCAAAAGCCGGTTTTCCTCCAGCGGGCGCAAGGTCAGATCGGTCCAGGCACGGATGGCCTCCCCGCGAGCCTCGGCGGTTCTGCCCTGTCGGGCAAATGCTTCGGCCAATCGCAAGGCCCCCGTGCCGGTTTGGGGGAGTTGGTCCTTGAAATAGGCGCGCACCACCACCGGATCGGAATCAACAGGAATTGCCGCCTCGCCCTGCCGGCGCAGCCGTTTCAATCCGGGCCAATCGGGATTTTGCGCCAGAAAATCCAGATATTCCGACCAGTCGCCCTCGCCCTTGCGCAGCCGCTGCCATACCACAAGCGTTCGGCCCGCCGGATCCTGCATCTGGCTGGCAAAATGATCCGCAGTAACCCAATCCCCGGCAGCAACTGCATTCAGGGCCGTCGACAACAAGTCGCCGTCCTCTTCCGGAGATTGCGCCAATCCCGTTAAAGGAAAGCTAACAAGCCAAAAAATAATCACAAAAAATCTATGCATTTAGCCTCGGTATTTCCCTTGTTGCTGTCAACTTAGCTGTATTAGCGCTTTTTTCAAAGACCAACTTGGCATTTGTAATTTTGACGGTTACCTTTCAAGCGTTTTCCCCGTAAAGGGGGACGACTCAAAAACCAACCTGTTCAGGAGACCCGACCCATGTTTAAAGGATCCTTTCCCGCCCTCATCACCCCGTTCAAAAACGGCAAGGTGGATGACAAGGGTCTGAAAGACTTGGTTGAATGGCATATTTCAATGGGTAGCAATGGATTGGTCCCTGT
>JALWOO010000326.1 GCA_027083485.1 Amylibacter sp.
GGTCCGGACCGGTGCGATAGGCGGGGAACTGGCGTGTTTGCGGGTCGGCCCAGATATCGGCGCAGTCCACCGCATCATATTGCACGTCATAGGGCAGGCCCAAATGCGCAGCACCCGGTCGCCCCGTGGTCATCGCCCGAAAGGCGGCACGCACCATGCGCGGGATATGGGCGGATTGTTTGATCACCGTGTTCCATTTGGTCAAAGGCTGCATCAGGGCCTCCTGATTGACTTCGGTCAGGGGGTATTTCCCATAAGAGGCCACCGAAATATCCGTGGTAATGCCCAGCACCGCATAGCTGGAGTCGTTGGCCTCGATCAGACCGGGCAGAATATAGGTGGCCCCGCCGCCCGATGGCCCTTCGCAGACACCGACCTTGCCGGTCAGGCGGGCATAGGCATCGGCCATATAGGTCGCCGACCTTTCGTCCCGCACCAGCGTATGGGTGATGGTTTTCTGGCTGCGCATGGCCTCGTAAAACGGCAGCGTGGTGTCGCCGCACAGGCCAAAGACATGTTCCACGCCTTGGGCCTGCAACATTTGAACCATGGCCTGAGCGCCGGTGAGGGTCTGGGTCATTGTAATATCCTATCAATAAAGCCGAAACGCTTTGGCAACAGTATCTTCACAGTGCCTGCCACCGCTTCAGCGCTTAATCGGGTTTTTCATCCCGTTTTACCGCATCCCAGAGCGCATCCATTTCGGCCAGATCGGATTGGGCAGGGGTTTTGCCCAAAGCGGCCAGCTTATCTTCCACCGCTTCAAAGCGGCGGCTGAATTTGGCGTTGGCGGCGCGCAGGGCTTCTTCGGGATCAATACCCAGATGCCGGCCCAGATTGGCCATGACGAACAACAGATCCCCGTATTCCTCGAACTGTTCTTGTGCGGTTAGCTGATCGCGGGCCTCGACCAGCTCGGCGGCTTCTTCGGCGATTTTGTCCACCACCTGCCCGGTGTCGGGCCAGTCAAACCCGACCCGTGCCGCGCGTTTTTGCAGCTTTACCGCGCGCATCAGGGCAGGCAGGTTCAGCGCTACACCGTCGAGCGTGCGCGCATTGCTTTTGGCGGCCCGTTCGGCGGCTTTGATCTTTTCCCAATCGCGGGTTTGCTGCTCTGCGGATTTGTCGCGGCTTTCCTCGCCGAACACATGCGGGTGCCGGTGGACCATCTTGTCGGCAATCGCCTTGACCACGCTGTCAAAGGTAAAATGCCCGTCCTCGCGCCCCATTTGCGTGTAGTAAACCACCTGCAACAGCAAATCGCCCAGTTCCGCTTCCAACTCCGGCATGTCGCCCTTTTCAATGGCATCGGCGACCTCGTAGGCCTCCTCTATGGTGTAGGGGGCGATGCTGGCGTAATCCTGTTCAATGTCCCACGGGCAACCGGTTTCCGGGTCGCGCAGGCGGGCCATGATTTCCAGCAGGCGGGGCAGCCCGCCGTTCGGATCAAGGCAGAGGGATTGTGATGCG
>JALWOO010000327.1 GCA_027083485.1 Amylibacter sp.
CGGCCTCGGGAAAATCAATAGTGAAATCGATTTCAAGGCTATCGGCAGGCGACAGGCGCGCCGAAAAACCGTCAACCGCAATTTGCACGGGTTTCAGAATTTTGATGGCTCGCACCGGCACATTCTGTTTGGCCAGTCCGACCCGCAAAACCGCCGCGACGAAAGCATCCGCGCTGCCGTCCATGATCGGAATTTCGGGGCCGTCAATTTCAATAAGCGCGTTGTGAACCCCGGTTCCGGCCAGCGCCGCCATCAGGTGTTCAACGGTGGAAACCTCGACACCGGCATCATTGGCCAGCCGCGTGCACAGGCGGGTGTCATTCACGTGGTCAAACAGTGCCGGAATCAGGTTGTCCCGATCCGTTACATCCACCCGACGCAGCCAAACGCCAAATTCCGCAGAAGCCGGCAAAATCCGCACCACGGCGCGTTTGCCAGAATGCAGGCCCTTGCCTGTCAGTTGGATCGGATGTTTCAGCGTGCGTTGCATTAGGGTAACCTTGATTAGGACTTCTCTGAGAAGAAGTTAAATTTTGGATACCTTTTTACCAACAAGGAAACAATTCACGCTTTTAGTTCAAATGTGACACTCTTGAAACACAAAAGGCGCGGGAAAATATCCCGCGCCTTTTGCAATTTAAACGTTTTTCAGAGGATCAATTGGCCTGCCGACGCAAAAACGCTGGAATTTCAATGCGTTCTTGTTCCGAGTCCATTTCTTCCTCTTGGGCGTATGCTGTCGCCGGTGCGGCGCTCACAGGGGGCTGCTCGCGATGCGCGGTCTTTTGCGCAACGGGCTGTTCGCTATGGCCGGTCATCCGCGAGATCAGGCTGTTCAACCGAAAGCCCTTTGGCTTCTCGGCCTCCTGTTCATCCTGAAAAAAGCTCTCGGTTTCGGGTGCCGGTGCTGCCTCTTTGCGCGGCGCACGTGCCACGGCAGCCTGCAAGCGGGACATGGTCTCCGCACTTGGCTGGCCAACTCTGGCCGGTTGCGGAGCCACATATTCCTGACGCTCGTCGGCCATCAGGTCGGCTTCCACCGTTTCCGGAGCCGCTGGCTCTGGCTGATAGGCTGGGGCCGGCAGGCCGTCATCCATCAAGGGCGCAGCTTCTTCGGCAACCGGTTGCGGGGCAGGCGCGACTTCTGCTTGCTCAAACAGGGTTGGCTCTTCGGCTACCGGCTGCGGCTGGGGGGCTACTTCCGGCTCGGCAGCAACAGGTTCTGGCGCTTTCACATCTTCGGCGGCTTCAACCGTCGCAGCAGGCAAAGGCGATTTCAGGGAACGGCGCGGTACCGGAATATCGCGAGCCCCTTCCAGCGCATCAATGCCGGTTGCCACAACAGAAACACGCATCATATCGGCCAGACCGGAATCCAGCGTGGAACCAACGATGATGTTGGCCTCTGGATCGACTTCTTCGCGGATGCGGTTTGCGGCTTCGTCCAGTTCGAACAGGGTCAGGTCGTGACCGCCGGTGATGTTGATCAGCACGCCCTTGGCACCCTGCAGCGAAATTTCGTCCAGCAGCGGGTTGGCGATGGCTTTTTCGGCTGCCTGAATGGCGCGATCTTCGCCCTCTGCTTCGCCGGTGCCCATCATGGCCTTGCCCATTTCGTCCATAACAGAGCGAATATCGGCAAAATCGAGGTTGATAATCCCCGGACGGATCATCAGATCTGTGACACCTTTCACACCTTGATACAGCACATCATCCGCCAGCGAAAATGCTTCGGTAAAAGTGGTGCGTTCGTTTGCAATGCGAAACAGGTTCTGGTTCGGAATGATAATCAGCGTATCAACGACCTTTTGCAGGGCCTCGACGCCTTCTTCGGCCTGACGCATGCGGCGCGAGCCTTCGAACTGAAACGGCTTGGTAACAACACCGACGGTCAGAATGCCCAACTCGCGAGCGGCCTGTGCAATGATCGGCGCGCCACCGGTACCGGTGCCCCCGCCCATGCCGGCGGTGATAAAGCACATGTGCGAGCCGACCAGATGATCAACAATGGCTTCGATGCTTTCTTCGGCAGCGGCGGCCCCGACAGAAGGACGCGCGCCAGCGCCAAGACCCTCGGTAATTTTCTCGCCGAGCTGAATTTTATTGGTGGATTTGGTGGACTGCAACGCCTGTGCATCGGTGTTGGCCACGACAAAATCAACGCCGTCAAGCGCCTTGTCGATCATGTTGTTCACTGCGTTGCCACCGGCCCCGCCAATGCCGAATACGGTAATCCGGGGTTTAAGGTCTGCCATTTCTGGAATACGCAAGTTTAATGTCATGATCCGTCCGCCTGTGTTTTTTACTCTGTACGCCGCTGTTGCGGTCGCTATCGCTCTGATTCGTTATGCTAAACGAGTGATTCGGACAGGTCACGAAAAAATATGGCAAATGTGGCACATTTAGATCATTTTCTTGCAGTATCAGCGATATTTCGCCCTTTACGCCATATTTTGTTCTTCTTTTGTGCCCATCACCTCTATTTGGTGCCTACCAGTTGTCCTTGAACCACCGCATCGCCCTTTTCAGGGGTTGGCGCCCGTGGCCTTCCAGCGGCAGGTTAAAGTCCCAGCATTCATCTTGCGGGTGCGCCGCATAAAGCACCAGCCCCACGCTGGACGCAAAGGCCGGTCCGGTAGCCGCCTGTGGAAGCCCCTGAATCCGCAAGGGTTTTCCCAAGCGGACCTGTTGCCCCAGAATGCGGCTGGCCAGCCCTTCGATGCCCGGAATCTGGCTGCCGCCACCGGTCAGCACAATCCGTTGCCCCGGCAAATGGTCAAAACCGGCAGCATCCAGACATTTGCGGACTTCCTCGAGGATTTCCTCAACCCGCGGACGCATCACACCAATCAGTTCGGTCCGGCTGATCCGGCGCCGGTCGCGGTCGTAATCGCCGGTATCGCCGCCAATTTCGATCATGTCGCGATCATCCATGCCGGTAGCCACCACGCCGCCATAAAAGGTTTTGATCCGCTCGGCCACCGATGTCGCCACCTGCAGACCCTGTGAAATATCCGATGTCACCAGATCCCCGCCCATACGAACGCTATCGGCAAAAATCATGTGTTTCTTGAGGAAAACCGAAACCCCTGTGGCCCCCGCCCCCAGATCAATGCAGGCCCCGCCAAGCTCCTGTTCATCCTCGACCAATGCGGAAATACCGCTGACATAGGCCGACGACGCAAAACCGGCCAATTCCAGATCACAGCGTTTGATGCAGCGCAGCAGGTTTTCAATGGCGCTTGTGGAAATCGTCAGCAAATGCATATCCACCGAAAGCCGGTTGCCGATTTGCCCCCGTGGATCGGATAGCCCGCTGCGATGATCCAGCGCAAAGTTGACAGGCATGGCATGCACGGCCTCGCGACCCGGACCGTAATCCGGCACATCACAGGCCGCCAGCACGCGGCCAATATCGTAATCCATCACCGAGCCGTTTTCCAAATGCACGGAACCCGCCACCCCATAGGAGCGCGGCTCTGCCCCGGCAAGGCAGGCAATCACATAATCCACGCGCGTATTGGCCATTTTCTGGGCGGCCTGCACAGCGGTGCGAATGGCGCGTTCGGTTTCTTCCATGGTGGTCACTTCACCATAGCGCACCCCGCGCGACCGCGTTGTGGCCACCCCGATCACCCGAAACGCCCCGTGGCTGGCCACGGCGGTCATTGCTTCCTGGGCGTCATTTTGAACCGAGCTGTCAAATTGCAAAATCATGCAGGCAATTTTCGATGTGCCCACATCCAGAATGGCAACCACCCCTTTTTGCAAGGCCACCCGACGGCGGGCACGCATGGCTTTCTGGGTTTCATAGAGGTGTGTCATATTTTCTTGTCCTCTTCATCTGCAATCTGACGCAAACGTCGCAACTCGGTCATTGCGTTTTCTGTTAACCTGATAACCGGGCGCTGCCCGTCACGCATATCCACCACCAACACATCCCGCTCCAGCAAATCACGCGCGTTTTGCAAGGCAATGACCCGCTCCAGCGCAGCCACAGGGTTTTCGGTTGGCAGGAGTATTCTTTGGTGCCGGTCCAGCACCACATCCCAGCGCCGCTCGCCAATGCGTTGCAAGCCGCGAAAGCGCGGGGTCAACGGGCCAAGACTGGCAATCAGCTTCAGAGCCTCGGCGGCATGTTGAGCGCCCCCTTCGCCGACAATCAGCGGCAAATCCGAGCGCACGGCCCGCTTGGCAATCACCCCGGCGCGGGCACCGGTTTCATCGACAAGCTCCAATTGCCCGTTCACCCGCCAAACCAGCTTGGGAATGCGTTCTTCGATTTCAACATCGAGAATTCCCGCCCGCACAAACAGGCTTGCCTTTTTCACGGCGTCCACCTGCTCCATACGTTCCTTGAGAACCGCCAGATCAAGCCGCAGCGAACTGAGCGGGAAAGCCAGCGGAACCGCCTCGCGGATTTGCTCGGCAACAACGCTGCTGGCCCCTTGAATCCGCATCAGCTTCAGGGCAAATTCCGGGCGCTCCTCGATCATGGCGCGGGCCTGGTTTACGCTTTCGGCCAAACGTATCTGGACCTCGGGTTTTTGCAGGTAGTTTCCCAGCAAAACCAGCACAATCACCACCGGAATGCCGGTGCGGATCAACGAGCGGTAAACCGGCGTCATCCACATGCGTTCCATGCGGTATTTCAAACGGCTCGGGGCCGGATCGCGCGGGTCTATCGCTGACATGAGGCGTCCTCCACCATCCAGCTCACCAGCTCGCCAAAGGGAATGCCGCATTTTTCCGCCTGTTCCGGCGTTAAAGACGTGGGCGTCATGCCCGGCTGGGTGTTGGTTTCCAGCAGGATCAACCCGTGCAATCCGCAGCTTTCGTCCCAGCGGAAATCCGTGCGCGACACGCCGCGACAGCCCAGCACATTGTGGGCGCGCAGGGCGTACTCCAGACAGGCATCGAAAATTTCCTGCGGAAGCTTGGCAGGGCACACATGGCGCGAGCCGCCTTCCTTGTATTTTGCATCATAGTCATACCAGCCATCAGTCAGAATATCCGTCACCGACAGGGCCTTGCCGTCCATCACCGTTGTGGTCAGTTCGCGGCCGGGAATGAACTGCTCCACCATCAGGGTTTCGGGCATGTCATCGCTGATTTGCGCAGGCCCGTTTGCGGCATCGTTCACCAGATAAACCCCGACGGAGGACCCCTCGTTATAGGGTTTCACCACATAGGGCGGCTGCATCGGGTGGCCCGACATGACATCCGCCTTGGCCACCAGCAGGCTTTCGGCCACCGGCAAGCCGTTCATACGGAACAATTCCTTGGTACGTTCCTTGTCCATGGCATTGGCAGAGGCCTGAACGCCGGAATGGGTATAGGGGATTTGCAGCCACTCAAGCACACCCTGAACGCAGCCGTCTTCGCCCCAGCGACCGTGCAAGCCATTGAAAACAGCGTCAGGTTTGCTTGCCAACAGGTCAGCAGCCAACTCTGGACCCGCGTCCAGTTCGGTGACTTCATATCCTTGTTGCCGCAACGCTGCCGCCACTTCACGAACAGACGCCAACGAAACCTCGCGTTCCGCAGATGGCCCGCCCTTGAGGACAGTGATACGGTGGAATGCCCTGCTCGACATATCCGCCTCGTCATTTGTGCCTGTGGCCGTTTATCGGCTCTGTCGGCTGTTTTTTAGTCTGCCTTGGGTACCCGTGGCACCGCTGCGCGTTTGCCTACGCGCATAATTTCCCACTCTAGTGTTATTCCGCTGTTTTGGAAAACCCTTTTTCTGACCTCTTCGCCCAAATTTTCCAAATCTGCGGCAGATGCGCCACCATTGTTGATCAGAAAATTGGAATGCTTGGGCGACATTTGCGCGCCACCGATGCTGGCCCCGCGCATGCCGGCGTCGTCGATCACCTTCCAGGCCTTCAGGTCATGCACATCATCCGCCTGCCCTGTGGAGGAAAACCCGGCCGGATTGCGAAAGGTGGATCCGCAGGAACGCTGGTCCACCGGCTGGCTTGCAGCGCGATTGTCCAGCGCCTTTTGCATTTTTTCGGCGATGGTGTCCGGTGCCGCAGGCGTGCCCCGCAACAAAACCGACGTCAGCACCACACCATCAGGCAAAGCACAGGCACGATAGGAAAATTCCAGATCATCCGCCGTTAATGTGATCTGCTCCCCGCCCCGCGTCACCGCATTGGCCGACAC
>JALWOO010000328.1 GCA_027083485.1 Amylibacter sp.
TTGCTGGAAGACGTGAAACGGGATGCCAGCGAAAAACAGGGGTCGCTGACGGATGCCCTAACGGCCTTGGCGGCGGCGCAATCCACCAGCGAAGACACGCAAGCCGCTCTAAAACAGAGCCGCGCCGAAAACGCAAAACTGACCGGCGATTTGGCGCAAGCACGCGAGGAACTGGCCGGCTTGCAGGCGACAGGCACAAGTTTGCAAGGAGAGTTGAGCGGATCGCGCCAAACCATTGCGGCATTGCAGGGGGAGCTGGCCCAAACCCGAACCGAGCTTCAAACCGCACGGCAGGATCTGGAAGCCGCACAGGCGCAAAACCGCGCCAAAGGCTTGAGCGAAGCGGAGTTGCGCAAGCGGATTGCGGAAATGGCCAAAGGTCTGAGCGAAACCGAAAAGGCCAAGCTGGCCGAAGCCGCCGCCGCCGCCGCGTTGCGGGCAAAGTTGAAAAATGCACAGGACGAGCTGACGGCAATGACCCTGTCGCTCGAGGCCGAACGCAAAAAGGCCGAGGACACCCTGACGCTGCTGGCCGCCGCACAGGCTGCAAAGCAAGATGTTGCCGCACAAGCCAGCAAGGCCCTGAGCGAAAAACAAAAGAACGCCGCGTTGTTGGCCGTGGCAAATTCGGAACTGAGCAAGGAAAAAGCCCTGTCGGCGGAAAGCCAGCGCAAAGTGACCCTGCTCAACCAGCAAACCGTGGAATTGCGCAAGAAACTGGATACGTTGCAAGGGTTGCTCGACCAATCCAAAGCCCGCGATACCGCATCCAAAGTGCAGATCGAGGCCCTTGGCTCCAACCTGAACGCGGCCTTGGCGCAGGTGGCGGCAGAGCAAAAGAAACTGGCGAAAGAACAGAAAAAGCTGGCGGACGAACAACGCGCCCGTGCCGATCTGGAAGAAAAAGAACGCATTCGCCTTGAGGCGGAAGCCAAAGACCTGAAAAAATTCCGCTCTGAATTCTTTGGCCGCCTGCGGGATGTTCTGGGCAAACAGGACGGGATCCGGATCGTTGGCGACCGTTTTGTGTTCTCGTCGGAAATCCTGTTTGACCCGGGGTCTGCCGATCTTGGCCCGCGCGGGCAGGAAGAAATCCGCAAGGTCGCCAGCACCCTGTTTGCGGTGGCGGACCAGATCCCCGACGGCATCGACTGGATTTTGCGGGTCGATGGCCACACGGATAACCGGCCCCTGTCCGGTTTGGGAGAATACAAGGACAACTGGGAGCTGTCACAGGCGCGGGCCTTGGCGGTGGTGCGCTATCTGATCAATGATCTGGGTATTCCGCCAAACCGGCTGGCGGCAAACGGGTTTGGCGAATTCCAGCCGCTGGTTGAGGGTGATAGCCCCGAGGCCTTGGCGCAGAACCGGCGGATCGAATTGAAATTTACCGAGAAATAGAAAGCGGGGTGAGGGGGCGCTGCCCCCAAGGCCTTTGGCCTTTCCCCCTAGATATTTAGAG
>JALWOO010000329.1 GCA_027083485.1 Amylibacter sp.
ATCCTTGGCTGTTTGTTTGCCATCTATATCGACCCGATTTTCGATGTGGTGAACACTTTGGCCGGTGGTGGTGTCTGGGATCCGTCCACACGGCTGTTGTCCAAATTGCCGGCAAAACTGGAATTGGCCGATGTGCTCAAGGCGATGTCGCTGTCACTCGGACTGTCCTTTGTGATTACCATCTTTCCGGCACGGCGCGCAGCCCGCCTGAACCCTGTCGAGGCGCTTCGCGATGAATAGATTTCCGATCAAGTACAGACGTTCGGCAGCCACCAAAAGCACAGCGGCAAACACAGTTTGCCCATATGTCGAGGCGCTTTGCGATGACTGAAACCCTGCGTCTGAACAGCATCTCCCGCACCTACAAAAAGGGCCAGCCCGGCGAAGTCACCGTATTGCAAAACGTGGATTTCACCCTGAACGCGGGCGAGGTCGTCGGCCTTGTCGCGCCATCCGGTGCGGGCAAATCCACCCTGCTGCATATTGCCGGCCTGCTGGATACGCCCGACAGCGGCACCATCCAGATTTGCGGGCAGGACATGAGCGGCAAGCCGGATCGCATCCGCACCCGTGTGCGCCGGCAGGATATCGGATTTATCTACCAGTTCCACCACCTGCTGGCGGAATTCACCGCGCTGGAGAACATTACCCTTCCCCAATTCGCCAATGCAGTACCCGCGAAAGAAGCCGAGAGCCACGCCCGCGAACTGCTGGCCCGTGTCGGCCTGACAGAACGCGCCAACCACCGGCCTGCGGAAATGTCCGGCGGCGAACAACAGCGGGTTGCCTTTTGCCGTGCGCTGGCCAACCGGCCGCGCATCCTGCTGGCGGATGAACCGACCGGCAATCTGGATCCGGCGACCTCAGACACGGTGTTTGAAGCCCTGATGGAACTGGTACGTGCCACCGGGCTTTCCGCCCTGATTGCCACCCACAATATGGCGTTGGCGGACCGGATGGATCGCAAGGTGCGGCTGGAAAACGGGGCCTTGGTGGATATTTGATATGGGAAAGATTTTGCCTCTGCTCTGCCTGATCCTTGCGCCGCTCGTGGTGCAGGCTCAGGAGGTGGATGTCAAAATCGTGATCGCTGTGGATGCTTCCGGCAGTGTGGACCCCACCGAATTGCGCCTGCAAGTTAGCGGTATTGCCGATGCCCTGCGCACCGATGCTGTGCAAAATGCCGTGCGCAGCGGTCTGCAACAGGCGATTTCCGCAACGGTGCTGATCTGGTCGGATGCGGCCTATCCGAAATACCCGACCAAATGGCACCTGCTGACTGATCCGGAAAGTTTCGAAAGTTTCGCCAAAGAGATAGAGATGTTCAATGTCTCCGCCCCCGGTGTGCCGGCCATTGGCGGCGGCGGCACCAATATCGGAGATGCGCTGGTTTATGCGATTGCCATGCTGGATGAAAACCCCGCCCGCGCCCCGCGCTGGGTGGTGGATATTTCCGGCGACG
>JALWOO010000330.1 GCA_027083485.1 Amylibacter sp.
AACGGGACCCGCCCCGATAACCACAACCGGATGGCGCACCCGCGCCATTGCGTCCTGATCCTTGGATCGGGCGTAGGGGTACATGGGAATTTCAAAGATTTTATTCATCGGGTTTCTCCCTAAATTGTTTTCCGGTGTGCGGCCACCCGTGCGCAATGCGCCAAACTCCCCCTGGTGACCTGCACCCCGCGCAAACACGGGATGCAAAATTTTGTCCTTGCCGGTTTAGCCCTGCAAGGCTTCCCACATGTCCAGATCGCGTTGTGCGGTCCAGATGCGCGGATGCGCAATGCCGCGGGCTTCGTCATAGGCGCGGGCCACGTTGAAGGGCAGGCAGTGTTCATAGATGGCGTAATCCTTGAATTTCGGATCACATTCTTCGCGCACCGCATCCCAGGCATCCTTGAGCGTGCCGTTTTTGGCGGCAACACGGGCGGCGGGGCGATAGGTGCTTTCCACGAAATCGCGGGTGTTTTCGATCGCCTCGTTAACGCGGTCCACCCCGACCAGCGCATCACCACGGCCCGGCGCGATGGATTGCGGATTATACGCCTTGACCCGATCCAGCGTAGGCCCCCATTCGTTGAAATAGCCGTCGCCACAATAGCAGGCCGAATGGTATTCAACGATATCGCCGGAGAACATCACCTGTTCATCGGGCACCCAGATGATGCTGTCACCCGCCGTATGGGCGCGGCCGATATGTTTGATTTCAATGCGGCGGTTGCCCAGATAAACGGTCATGGAGTCGCTGAAAGTGGTGGTCGGGTAGGTCAGGCCGGGGATGGATTCATAACCTTCGAACAGGCGCGGGAAGCGTTGGAATTCGCTATCCCAATCCTCTTGCCCGCGTTCCATCACCATACCGCGTGCCGCGTCCGACATGATGATCTGATCCGCCTTGAAGGCCGACGCACCCAGCACCCGCACAGCGTGGTAATGGGTCAGCACCACATGGGTGATCGGCTTGTCGGTGACTTCGCGCACCTTTTCGATCACCTTGTTGGCAAGGCGCGGGGTAGCCTGTGCCTCGACAATCATCACGCTGTCATCGCCGATAATCACACCGGAATTGGGGTCGCCCTCGGCGGTAAAGGCCCAAAGATCCTTGCCCACTTCTTCGAAGGTGATTTTCTTTTCTGTCATGTCCCCTTGGGACGCAAATGCCTTGGCCATGCTCTGTTCCTATAGTTTTACGGCGGGCAGGATTGTTCCTGCACATTCGCCAAATCCGATTTTGTATCCGTCACCCTGCGCCACACCCTTAAGGGTCAGCCTATCACCATCTTCGATAAAGCTGCGGACCTCTCCGGTTTCGAGGGTAAACGGTTCTTTGCCGCCCCAGCTGATTTCCAACAGCGAGCCGCGCTCATGTTTTTCCGGGCCGGAAATTGTGCCGGACCCCAACAAATCACCGCTGTTCATGGCGCAACCGCTGGAGGCATGGTGGCAGAGCTGCTGGGCAGCGGAATAATACATCTGGTTATAGTTGGTGCGGGCGATGGTGGTTGCCTTGTCGGCCCCGGCCGGTTGCATCGTAACTTCCAGATCAATGTCATAGAGCATCGGGCCGGGTTCCGCCAAATACGGCAGCAGTTCTTTTTCACGCGGCGGAGTCGAGGTGCGGAAAGGTTCCAGCGCTGCTTTGGGCACGACCCACGGGCTGATCGACGTTGCAAAAGCCTTGGCCTGAAACGGGCCAAGAGGTTGATATTCCCACGCCTGAATATCCCGTGCGGACCAGTCATTCAGCAGCACATATCCGAAAATCATCTCGTCGGCCTGTGCCACAGTAATCGGCTTGCCCATTTCGCTGCCAGTGCCGACAACCGCGCCCATTTCCAGTTCAATATCCAACCGCGCACAGGGGCCAAAACGGGGCATATCGTCGTTGGGGCCTTTCAACTGGCCATTGGGGCGCACAATGTCTGTGCCGGAAACCACCACGGTCGAGGCGCGACCGTTATAGCCGATCGGAATGTACAACCAGTTCGGCGGCAAGGCATTTTCCGCACCGCGAAACATGGTGCCGACGTTGATCGCGTGATGCTTGCCCGCATAGAAATCCGTATATTCGGCCACTACAAAGGGCATCGCCATTTCGGTTCCTTCACGCGGCACCATGGCCACGGAGATCAGTTCCGCATCGCCGCTCAGGGCGTCATCGCCCCCCTCGGCCAGCAGTTCCATCAGGCGGGCGCGCAGGGCGTCCCATGTTTCCTTGCCCGCATCCATCAATTCGTTCAGGAACGGCAGATCAAACAGCGGCTCCTCGGATACGGCAATTACACCGTCATCTTCCAGCACCGCCAGATCAACGATCATATCGCCGATAGCCACGCAACAATGGGCCTCGTCGTCTTCTGTGATGAACACGCCATAAGGCAGATTGTTCAGGGGGAATTGGGTATCGGCGGAGTTCGCGCTCTCTACCCAGCTTTTCAGTAATGCCATTGTCAGGCTCCTTGTTAATCTTTCAGTCCGGGCGTGCCGTCGAATTTGCGCTCAAGATCGGACCAGCAGTCCGCATAATCCTGTTGTAACGGCGCTTCCTTGGCCGCGAAACGGGTGAGTTGCTGGGGAAAGCGGGTTTCGATCATAAAGGACATGGTATTGCGCAGTTTGACCGGCTCCCAGCTCTCGGTGGTGGCGTGGTCAAAGGCGTTTTTGTCGGGCCCATGGGGCAGCATGCAGTTGTGCAGGCTGATGCCACCGGGAACGAAACCTTCGGGCTTGGCGTCATAAACGCCGTAAATATTGCCCATCAGTTCGGACATGATGTTCTTGTGATACCACGGCGGGCGGAAAGTATCCTCTTGTGGCAACCAGCGTTCGGGGAAGATCACGAAATCAATGTTGGCGGTGCCTTCCTCGGCAGTGGGCGCGGTCAGCACGGTGAAAATCGACGGGTCGGGGTGGTCAAAGGTGATCGAGCCGACGGCGGCAAAGGTGCGCAGATCGTATTTATAGGGCGCATAATTGCCATGCCATGCCACCACATCCAGCGGCGAATGGCCGATTTCGGTCTCATGGAACTGGCCACACCATTTCACGATCACCTTGCAGGGGGTTTCCTTGTCTTCAAAAGCCGCCACCGGTGTTTTGAAATCGCGCGGATTGGCAAGGCAGTTGGCCCCGATCGGACCACGCCCAGGCAGGGTAAACTTGGCCCCGTAGTTTTCACACACGAAACCGCGCGCCTGACCGTCGGGCAGGGAAACCTTGAACACCATCCCGCGCGGCAGCACGCAGATTTCCAGCGGCTCCAGATCAATGATACCTAATTCGGTGAAAATCTTCAGACGGCCATCCTGCGGGATCACCAGCATTTCGCTGTCGGCGGAATAAAAGTAGTCATCCACCATGTCCTGATTGGCCAGATAGACATGGGTGGCCATGCCCACCTGTGTATTCACGTCCCCCGCCGTGGTGATGGTTCGCATGCCGGTCAGGAAATTCAGCGGCTCTTCGGGAAATGGCACCGGATCCCAACGGTATTGCCCCAGCGAGATCACGTCCTCAATCACATGCGGCGCGGTTTTCCACAGGGGCAGATCAATCTTGGTAAAGCTGCTGACATGTTTCACCGACGGGCGGATACGATACATCCAGCTGCGTTCCAGCGTCGATTTCGGCGCAGTAAAGGGCGAGCCGGAAAGCTGCTCCGCATAGAGACCATAGGCCACCCGTTGCGGGCTGTTGCGCCCGACGGGCAAGGCTCCGGGCAGGGCTTCGGTTTCAAAATCATTGCCAAAGCCCGGCATATAGCCCGGCGTCACACCACAGCTATCCGGCGCAATGGTGACGTTATTCAAATCTTTTTCGGTCATGGTTTTCCTATGGGTGAATTAGGCGAACGCTCGGTCAGTCTTATTGTTGCAAACGCAACGATGTCAAGAAAAACATTGTATTCATATCTCCCTGCATTACAAAGACACGCCATATCAAATGCAACAAAGAGATGCCCGTGCCCGAATTTTCACTCGATGATTTCATGCCCTACCAACTCGCCCTGCTCTCTGCCGGGGTCAGCCGGGGACTTGCCAAAATCTATACAGAAGAATTCGGCATTTCGATTCCGGAATGGCGGGTGTTGTTCCATGTTTTCAACGGTGGGCCCCTTTCTGTGCGCGAGGTGTTCCAGCGCGTGGACATGGATAAATCCAAAGTCAGCCGCGCCGCCAGCCGTCTGGAAAAATCCGGCCTGATCAGCAAGAAAATCAACACAAATGACCGGCGTTTGGTGGAATTGACCCTGACGCCGGCCGGTAAAAAGCTGATGGATGAAATCCTGCCGCTTGCGCAGAAGTATGAACAACAGCTTCTGGAACGCCTTGGCGATGATGCCCCGAAATTTCGTGAAATGCTCAACCGCTTCCTGAAGGAAACCCTATGAATATCGTCCTTTTCGATTACTGGCGCTCGTCAGCCGCCTATCGTTTACGCATTGCTTTCGGGCTGGCGGGGCTGGATTTTTCCATTGTGCCGGTGGACCTGCTGAAAGGCGAACATCGCGGGGCGGAAAACCTGTTGCGCAACCCGCAAGGCTTGGTGCCGAGCGTTGACATCGACGGGCAAATAATGACGCAATCCCTTGCAATCATCGAATATCTGGACGATGCCGGCCACCATGATTTCCTGCCCAAAGCCCCGTTGGCGCGCGCGAAATGCCGTGCGCTTTCCTATGTCATAGCCATGGAAACCCATCCGGTCTGCAACCTGTCCGTGGCCAAACATGCGGTGGCCAATTCAGGCGGCACAATGGAAATGGCCGACTGGATGCAGCATTTCATCCCCAAGGGCCTGAATGCGTTTGAGGCTATGCTGGAAGGGAATGGCCCCTACTGCATGGGCGACAGGATCACCATGGCGGACCTCTGCCTTGTGCCGCAGGTGTATAACGCGCGCCGCTGGGGGGTGGATTTGTCCGGCCTGCCCAAAATCAACGCCATTATGGAAAATCTGGAAAAACTACCAGCGGTTCAGGCGGCGCATCCGGATCGGGTGAAGCCAGAATAACTATTCCAGCACCACATTCACCCGCTGCGAGCGGCCTGCGGCGTCTATGACAGCCAGCGTCAAGTGCCCCGGCCCGTCCGGCTCCCAGATCAACTGCCGCTCGAAACCGGGCACTTGCAGCGGTTGGCCGTTGGCCAGCCAGACAAACGGCGGCGTGCCGTTTTGCACCTTCAGCGCCAGAAACCCCGCGCCGATATCCACCCGCGCCCCGTCCGGCGGAAAGGCAATGCGCGGGGTGTTGACGCGGGCAATCCCCCGTCCGGCCCCGCGAAACCTGCGCAGGTTTTCCGGCAATTCCGCATTGCTGAGCGTCAGGGCCTCGGGCGGGGGCGGCGGCAGGGGGGCAAGTGCCGGTTTCAGCACGCCAAAGGCCTCAAACAGCAACGGCGCCGCCAGATCATAGCCCAGTGCGCCGGGCATGGCCGCTCCGTCCGGCCTCCCCAGCCAGATGCCGATCACATGCCGCCCGTCAAACCCGATCGCCCATGTGTCCCGATGCCCGTAAGACGTGCCGGTTTTATAGGCCAGCCCGCCCTCCGGTGCATTTTCCGGCGGCGGCATACCGGCGAGAATATCGCTGACATACCACGCGGAAACAGGATCCAGAACCGGCGGGCGGGTGCCTTTGTCCGCGCTGCCGATCCGTTCATACAGGCGCGCGGCCTGCCCGCCGTTGGCAAGGCTTGCGTAAATCGACACCATATCGCGCAGCGACACCCCAAGCCCACCCAGCGCAACCGCCAGACCGGGCCTGTCGTTGTTGGGCAACACCGGTGCAGCCCCCGCCCGGCGCATCCTTGCCAGCAATTGCGCCGGCCCGACCTGTTCCAGCAACGCCACCGCCGGAATATTCAGCGACAGTTGCAGCGCCTTGCGCAACCGCACATCGCCGCGAAACTGCTTGTCGAAATTCTGCGGCGCATAGCCGTTGAAATCCGTGGGCCGATCCGCAATCACCGTTTCCGGATGCGCCCGTCCGTTGGCAAAGGCCAGCCCGTAGATCAGCGGTTTCAGGGTTGATCCGGGCGAGCGCAGCGCCAGTGTCATATCCAGAAACCCCTCGCGGCGCGCATCCAGATAATCCGGCGCCCCGACCGAGGCCAGAATTTCCCCTGTCCGAT
>JALWOO010000331.1 GCA_027083485.1 Amylibacter sp.
CCCCCAAAACCCCCTTATTGGAACCCTTCTAACTAGGAATCGCCCGATTCAGACGGTTTTAACCCGAATCAGCCTCCCCGTTGGAAAGCAGCCTGATGCCGTGGTGGTGTTGGGCTTTCGTTGTGAAAAAAGGTTCCGGCAAGACGGAACCGCAACCAAAGGATAAGACGACTTGGCACGTATTGCTGGCGTTAACATTCCGACCCATAAACGGGTCCCAATTGCCCTGACATATATTACCGGCATCGGTAACACTTCCGCTGAAAAAATTTGCGAGGGCGTTGGTATTGACCGCACCCGTCGTATCAATGAATTGTCCGATGCGGAAATTCTGAAAATTCGCGAATTCATCGACGCCAACTTCGAAGTTGAAGGCGACCTGCGCCGCGAAGTTTCCATGAACATCAAACGTCTGATGGATCTGGGCTGCTATCGTGGTCTGCGTCATCGTCGCGGTCTGCCTGTGCGCGGTCAGCGTACCCACACAAACGCACGCACTCGCAAAGGCCCGGCCCGCGCGATTGCCGGCAAGAAGAAATAAGGGGGACTGATCAATGGCACGTGAAAAAATCAAATTGAAGCGCAAGGTCAAAAAGAACATTTCGACCGGTGTTGCTCATGTGAATTCCAGCTTTAACAACACAAAGATCCTGATTGCGGATGCCCAGGGCAACGCGATTGCGTGGTCTTCTGCTGGTACCATGGGGTTCAAAGGCTCTCGTAAATCCACACCTTATGCGGCCCAGATGGCTGCTGAGGATGCGGGCAAGAAAGCACAGGAACATGGCGTAAAAACGCTGGAAGTCGAAGTGCAAGGCCCGGGCGGTGGGCGCGAAAGCGCGCTGCGTGCTCTGGCGGCAATCGGTTTCAACATCACCTCGATCCGTGATGTGACCCCAATGGCCCACAACGGCTGTCGTCCCCCAAAACGTCGTCGCGTATAATCGATTCGCATTCGAATTTTTGGCCGTCCCTGCGGGGGCGGCCTCCCCTTTGAAGTACCCTCGGGCGTTCCCGACCAACCGGATCCGGTCGCGAACAAGAATGGAGGCACTATGATCCACAAAAATTGGCAAGAACTCATCCGTCCAACGCAGTTGGAAATCAAACCGGGTAACGATCCTTTGCGTCAGGCAACCTGTGTTGCCGAACCGCTGGAACGTGGCTTTGGTCTGACCCTTGGTAACGCGTTGCGGCGTGTGTTGCTGTCGTCTTTGCAGGGTGCTGCGATTACGTCTGTTCAAATTGACAACGTCCTGCACGAGTTTTCCTCTGTGGCCGGTGTGCGTGAAGACGTGACCGACATGGTGTTGAATCTCAAAGGCGTGGCCGTCAACATGGAAGCTGAAGGCACCAAACGCGTGTCGCTGGCTGCCAAAGGCCCCGGTGTTGTCACCGCTGGCGATATTGCGGAAACGGCCGATGTTCAGATCCTGAACAAAGACCACGTGATCTGTCATCTGGATGACGGTGCGTCGCTGTTTATGGAAATGACAGTTGAAACCGGTAAAGGTTACGTTGCCGCGGATAAAAACCGTCCCGAAGACGCGCCAATCGGTTTGATCCCGATTGATGCGCTGTTTTCACCGGTTATGAAGGTTTCCTATGAGGTGCAACCGACCCGCGAAGGTCAGGTTCTGGATTATGATAAACTGACATTGAAAATCGAAACCGATGGTTCCGTGACCCCGGAAGATGCCGTTGCCTTTGCGGCACGCATTTTGCAGGATCAGCTGTCGATCTTTGTCAACTTTGACGAGCCGGAAGCCGCCAACCGTCAGGAAGAAGAAGACGATCTGGAATTCAACCCGCTGCTGCTCAAGAAAGTGGACGAGTTGGAATTGTCGGTGCGTTCTGCAAACTGCCTGAAGAACGACAACATCGTTTACATCGGCGACCTGATCCAGAAAACCGAAGCCGAAATGCTGCGCACACCGAACTTTGGTCGCAAATCTTTGAACGAAATCAAAGAAGTGCTGACCGGTATGGGCTTGCATCTGGGTATGGACATTGTGGATTGGCCACCCGACAACATCGAAGATCTGGCTAAGAAATTCGAAGACCAGTTCTAGCAATTCGGGGCGATGTGATGTATTGCATCGCCCTGCAAATGCCCGCACAGGCGGGGAAAACACGGGCAATTCCGCCCCAAGGAGTGCGAGACCCTACGCAGGCTCGCCGGACAAAGCATAGAAGTAGAAGGACCAATATCATGCGTCACGCACGTGGTTACCGCCGCCTGAACCGGACACACGAACACCGCAAAGCGCTGTTCTCCAACATGGCTGGCTCGCTCATCGAGCACGAACAAATCAAAACAACACTGCCAAAGGCCAAAGAACTGCGCCCGATCATTGAAAAAATGATCACGCTGGCCAAACGCGGTGATCTGCATGCGCGCCGTCAGGCCGCTGCCAAACTGAAAGAAGAACAGTATGTTGCCAAACTGTTCGACATTCTCGGCCCACGCTACAAAGACCGCAAAGGTGGTTATGTGCGCATCATGAAAGCCGGTTTCCGTTACGGGGACATGGCTCCGATGGCGATTATTGAATTCGTTGATCGCGATGTGGATGCTAAAGGTGCCAAAGACAAAGAACGCGTTGCGGCCGAAGCCTCAACCGAAGAATAATCCGACTCCCTTTCGGATCAGTTTACCCCCCGCAAGGCATCCGCTTTGCGGGGGTTTTCTTTGGTATTTGTATTATTTTCCGGCGACGGCCCGATCGCCACGCGTCCATTTCACCATATCGGGAATGTCAAAAACCAACGAAATTCCGTCAACGATCAACAACAGAATTACATAGGTCCGAAAACTGCCGCTGATTTGGTCTGTCGCCAGAATAAACGCCAGAAACATCACCAGTGGAATCCAGATCAGCAAATGTGGCAGTGCCATCATTTTCGACAATCCGCGCTCCCATACCATGATCAGCAGGTTAGGGGTCATGCCGCCAATCGCCATCAAGGTAATCAGCAAACCATAAGGGCTTGGCCAAAACAGGACCGAGGCAAGATTGACCGGAACCAGAATCCCTGCCACCCAAACTTGCACCCAGAGCGGCAATGCCCGAAAGCTGCGCCAAATATCCATAACCATCGGCTATCCTTTTTTGCGCCACTATGGCGGCAAAGCTTTTCTATGTCACGGGGCAGGAATAACAATGCAGTGAATAAAATGGCATGCTAATCTCGGGCCATGGCTGATTTATTTGATACCGATCCGAAACCCGATCATTCCCGACCCGCCCCTTTGGCCGAACGCCTACGCCCAAGGGATTTCGAGGAGGTCATCGGCCAGCAACATTTGCTGGGCAAAGAGGGCGCTTTGCGGGTGATGCTTGACAGTGGTAATTTGTCTTCGCTGATTTTCTGGGGGCCGCCAGGGGTGGGAAAAACCACGCTGGCCAAGCTGTTAGCGGATCAGGTTGATCTGGAATTCGTGCAGATCAGCGCCATTTTTTCCGGCATGCCGGAATTGCGCAAGCTGTTCGAGGCCGCAAAAATCCGGCGCCATAACGGGCGGGGAACCCTGTTGTTTGTGGATGAAATCCACCGTTTCAACAAAGCCCAGCAAGACGGGTTTTTGCCGCATATGGAGGATGGCACCATTACCCTTGTGGGGGCGACCACGGAAAACCCGTCTTTTGAATTGAACGCAGCGGTAATGTCGCGCGCACAGGTAATGGTTCTGGAACGTCTGTCGCCTGAGGATCTGGAATTGATGGCGCGACGGGCCGAAACCCTGTTGCAAAAACCATTGCCCCTGACAGCGGAGGCCCGACAGGCAATTCTGGAAATGGCAGACGGGGACGGGCGCTCGCTGATCAACACTCTGGAGCAGTGTTTCGCCTGGAAAACCACGGCTCCGGTCGGGGTAGAAGACCTGTCCAAACGCTTGTCAAAACGGGCCCCGAAATACGACAAATCCGGCGAGGAACATTACAACCTGATTTCGGCCTTGCATAAATCGGTGCGGGCATCGGATGCGGATGCGGCGCTTTACTGGTTGTGCCGCATGTTCGAGGGGGGCGAAGACCCGCGGTATCTGGCGCGGCGCATTACGCGCATGGCGGTAGAGGATATCGGGCTGGCGGACCCGCAAGCACAGGCATTTTGTTTGCAGGCATGGGAAACCTATGAACGGCTTGGCAGCCCCGAAGGCGAATTGGCGCTTGCGCAAGCGGTGATTTATCTGGCGCTGGCCCCGAAATCCAACGCGGCCTATGTGGCGTATAAAGCCGCGCGCAAGATGGCAAAGAAAACCGGCTCTCTGATGCCGCCCAACCATTTGTTGAATGCGCCGACCCAATTTATGAAAGATCAGGGATATGGCGACGGATATGCCTATGACCATGATTCTGTAGACGGATTTTCAGGTCAAAACTGTTTCCCCGATAGCGTGTCAAGAGAAGTCTTGTATTCCCCTGTAAATCGCGGCTTTGAACGCGATTTGAAAAAACGGACTGAATTTTTCGATAAAAGGCGTAAATCTTAGCCATTACTCTTTTTTAGTTCGGTAAAACAATGTATTAGCATTTTTACTGAATGATCAAACTAAAGGGGAATGTGCGGAAATGCAGTGTCCAAAAACGATATTGATACTGTTTGATTGCC
Source organism: Amylibacter sp. (assembly GCA_027083485.1). Taxonomy (GTDB): domain Bacteria; phylum Pseudomonadota; class Alphaproteobacteria; order Rhodobacterales; family Rhodobacteraceae; genus Amylibacter. Next base: position 4,618 of record JALWOO010000331.1, read on the forward strand.
AATTGGATTCCTCAACTGACCAAAAGACCCGCACAACCCTTAGGCGAAAAACTGCCGCTTCGTGTTTGCATAAAGGCATGACCGGTTTTTTTATGGGATATGACGCCGGTTTTGTGGGGCTTTTCGAAGGGAAAACCAACAAAGTCTTTAGTCAGATCGAAGGGCTGATTCGAAAGCCCTATGTCAGCGAATTGCACGTAGAGCAGGAATTCCCCCCCTCACAACAAGTGTGGCCGGAATGGTATCAGGGCGGGCGGATGCTGGCAGATTTGCCGCGTTCTGAATTGGATCGATTGCCGGGGCTTGCGCAGTTCGTGTTGCATAAGCTAAACGCAGGCTGAGTTAACTCCCTCAGCAGGTCCATCATGCCGGTTATTTTTCAAGTTGCCCTTGGCGGTGCCATCGGGGCATCGCTTCGTTATCTGACAGTTTTGTTTAGCGTGCACATGCTGGGCAAGGATTTTCCTTACGGGACGATGCTTGTCAATATGATTGGCAGCTTCATCATGGGGCTGTTGTCGGTTTATTTGCTGCACCGTTTGGGGCATGACCGGTTTGCGCCGTTTCTGATGACCGGGCTATTGGGCGGGTTTACTACGTTTTCGGCGTTCTCGCTGGATACGATTGCGTTGCTGGAAAAGGGACGTGTGATTGCGGCGGGCGGCTATGTGGTCGGCTCGGTGGGGCTGTCGGTGCTGATGCTGCTGGCCGGAGTTTTATGGATGCGGAGTATTTTGTCATGAGCGGTGTTCAACATATCGAAGTGGTCGCCGATATGGCAGACCAGCGGTTGGATCGATGGTTAAAGCGGTTGTTTCCGCAGGTGTCCCAGGGGCGGATCGAAAAGATGTGCCGCAAGGGCGATATTCGCGTGGACAAGGGGCGGGCCAAGGCTTCGACCCGTCTGCAGGAAGGCCAGATCGTGCGCGTGCCCCCGATGCCGGAGGCCGGCACGCGGGCGCATAAATCCGCAAGTCAGGAGGTTTCAGAGGCCGATGCCGAAATGATCCGCGCCTGTGTGATTTATCGCGACAATGACATCATTGTTCTGAACAAACCGGCGGGGCTGCCGGTGCAGGGCGGTTCCGGCCATACGCGCCATGTGGACGGGCTGGCAGAGGCGCTGAAATTCGGCAACGAAGACAAACCCAAGCTGGCGCACCGGCTGGACAAAGACACCAGCGGCGTTCTGGTTCTGGCACGTAATACGCGTGCGGCGGCCGGATTGGCCAAGGCGTTTTATTCGCGTTCCACGCGCAAGATTTACTGGGCTGCTGTGGCGGGCTGTCCAAACCCGCCTATGGGGACGATCCATTTGGGGCTGGTCAAATCGGCTGGCCACGGACCCAACGGCGCCGGTGAAAAAATGCGCTGTGTGCATCCGGCCAACATCAAGGATGTGCCCGGCGCAAAACGGGCGACCACCGATTACGCGGTGATAGAGGCCGTGGGCAAACGTATGGCCTGGGTTGCATTGGCTCCGATCACCGGACGCACCCATCAGTTGCGCGCACATATGGCT
>JALWOO010000332.1:0-1168 GCA_027083485.1 Amylibacter sp.
TGATCGATCAGGTTGTGCAACGCTCGGACGGTATTCCTTTGTACCTTGAAGAACTGGTCGGGGCGATTTGTGACGCGAAAACCGGCGGGTCTGAAACCGGACCCTTGTTGATTCCGGAAAGCCTGCAAGCTTTGTTGATGGGGCGGATTGACCGGCTGGGGGCTGCCAAAGGCATCTTGCAGATCGCATCGGTGATCGGGCGGGTATTTGAACACGGCCTTTTGGCGCGGGTGGTGGATTGCGGGGCGGCGGAGCTGGAAAATCAGCTGGCGGTTCTGATGGAGCGCAAACTGATTTTCCGGATTGGCCGGGTCCCTTATGCGCGCTATGAATTCAAGCATGTTCTGGTGCAGGAAATGACCTATCGGTCCATTTTGAAAAAGCAGCGCAAACAATACCATTTAAAAATTGCGCAGGCATTGATCAATCCGGTTGCCGGACAAACCGCAACCGCCGCCGAGGTAACCGCCCGTCATTTCCGCAAGGCCGGCAAACCTCTGGAGGCCATCGATTTTCTGGAAATTGCCGGCAAACAGTCGGTGCTTGTTTCCGCACATCAAGAGGCAACAAATCATTTTGCCGAAGCTGTCAGCCTTGCTGAAAAATTACCGAAATCTGTCGAACAGCAGGCGTTGGAGTTGAAATTCCTGCTGTTGCTGGGACCACAATTATTGGCGGCACACGGCTTTGCCTCGAATGAAACCATGGCGGTTTATGCCCGCGCGCGGGCCTTGGGAAATGAAACGCTGGATCCCCAGAGCCTGTGCCATGTGCTGTGGGGATTGTGGGGGTATTATGTTGTACGGGCGGATATTCGTACCGCCACAGATATCGGCGAACAATTCCTGTCGCTGGCATTGCGTCAGCAGAATGTAAATGATGTGATTGCCGGTCATTACATTATGGGGGTCACACAATATTATGCGGGCAAGCTTGCGGATTCCGAGCGCTCGTTCAAATCGGGACTGGCGCTCTATCAACCGCATAATCATGCGGAACAAACCCTTCGCTTCGGTGTGGATTTTTCGGTCACAATTCAGGCTTATCTGTCCTGGATATACGCTTTGCAAGGGCGTCTGGATGCGGCGCTTGCCTGTAGTAATGAGGTCATTTCACAGGCCGAGGATATCCAACATGATTTCAGCATCGGCTTTGCCCATGTTTTTAT
>JALWOO010000332.1:1178-1458 GCA_027083485.1 Amylibacter sp.
TTTCCTTGGTCTGCCACAACAGGCCGAACGCCATGCCTCTGTGACGGCGGCCTTGTCTGTTGGTCAGGGGTTTGCGCAGTTTCTGGCACAAGCGGATATTCAGCTGGGCCGGTCCATGGTGCAGGCGGGGGATGCGCGCGGGGCGGAACGGCTTGTTGGCGGGATGCGGGCCTATTTCGCCACGGGTGCGAAACTGGCCCGCCCCTATGCGCAGGTCTGGTTGGCAGAGGCGCAGGCAAGCAAAGGCGCGCTGGATCAGGGGCTGGCGCTGGTGCAGGAG
>JALWOO010000333.1 GCA_027083485.1 Amylibacter sp.
GACCAGATCAACGCACAGGCCAGCGCCATGCCGTAACCGGCACCATATTGCGGATCAATCTGCACCGCCTTGCCGCCGGTGACGATGATAAACGCGCCGCCCGCACCGGCGATGGCCCCGATCACATGATGGGCGCGCAGTTTTTCCCCGGGCAGCAAGGCGGAAAATACCACGATCAGCAGGGGCCAAAGATAGGCGATCAGGCCTGCCTCGACCGGTGGCGCGGCGCGCAGGGCGGAGAAATAGAAGAAGTGATAGCCAAACAGCCCGCCCACCCCGACAAGCCACACAATCGGAGGCTGCACCAGCAAACGCATGCGGGCAGGGCGCACCAGCCAGAGGCTTGCCCCGGCCAGCCCGCCAATGGCAAATGTCATCGCCGCGAGCTGAAACGGCGGAACGGAGCCACTGGCCGCGGTAAACAGCGCCAGCAAGGACCAGAGCAAAACAGCGATCGCGCCAATGGCGGTGGCTTTGGTTTTAGGAGTCATTTTACCGGCTTTCGTTGGATTTCTGCGCAGATACCATCGCATGGCCGCGATTTCCACGGTATTCTTGTTGAAACCCGTTCGCAAAGACCCTAAGCATTTGCCATGAAAACAATTACCACAACTCAGGAACTCGCGGATTTTTGCGAAAAATGCGCTGAATTCGATTATGTCACCGTCGATACGGAATTTCTGCGCGAACGCACGTATTATTCGAAACTTTGTTTGATCCAGATGGCGCATCCGGTGCCGGACGATCCGATCGGGGCGAAAATGGACGGGGCGGTTCTGATTGATGTCCTGGCAGAGGGGCTTGAGCTGGGCCCGCTGTATGACCTGTTTCTGGATGAATCCGTGGTCAAGGTGTTCCATGCGGCACGTCAGGATCTGGAAATCTTTTATGTGGATAAACAGATCATTCCCAAGCCGTTTTTTGATACACAGGTCGCGGCCATGGTTTGCGGGTTTGGCGAACAGGTGGGCTATGAAACGCTGGTCAAGAAAATCGTGCGTCAGCCGCTGGATAAATCCTCGCGGTTTACCGACTGGTCGCAGCGCCCCTTGTCGGACAAGCAGAAAACCTATGCCATCGGCGATGTCACCCATTTGCGGGTGATTTATGAATTCCTCGAAAACAAGCTGCAAAAGACCGGTCGTCACAGCTGGGTCGAGGAGGAATTGCAAGTGCTGACCGCGCCGACAACCTATGTGATCGAGCCGGAAAACGCCTGGAAACGCCTGAAAACCCGCTCTTCGGCCCCTAAATTTCTGGCTGCGGTCAAGGAACTTGCACGGTTTCGGGAAGCCTATGCCCAGAGTCGCAACATCCCGCGTAATCGCGTGTTCAAGGATGATGCCTTGATGGAAATAGCGGCAACACGGCCGGCGAATGTGCAAGCCCTGTCCAAATCCCGCCTGTTGTTGCGGGACGCACGCAAAGGGCCGATTGCAGAGGGAATTTTCGCCGCGATTAAGGCTGCGGCCAAATACGGGCCGGATGATTTCCCCAAACCTTTGGCGCAACGGCAAAAGCCGGTGGGCAGCGAGGGGCTGGCGGATTTGCTGCGGGTGTTGCTCAAGGCCAATGCGGAAAAAATCGGTGTGGCACAAAAACTGATCGCCAATGCGGCGGATCTGGATGATATTGCCGCCGGAAATCCGGATGCGGCCGTGTTCAAGGGCTGGCGCAACAAGGTATTTGGTCGCGATGCCAAAGCCCTGTGTGAAGGTAAAATTGCCCTGTCTGCCAAGGGCAGCAGTGTTGAAAAGGTGGTGCTATAGCGCCTCTGTGAAAGGCCGGCCAAATGGGCGATACCCCTGATATTGTCGAAATCACCGCTACGGCTGATTTGCCGGCAGAACACTATGGTGTCCGTGCCCATGTGCTGGCCGGCCTTGTACAAAAGGGCCTGCCGGTGCCAACGGCTTTTGCCGTGTCGGTGGCGGGCGTGCATAAATACGCGGTTGGCGAATATCCGAAAAACCCTGCTTTTAATACCCGGCTTGTGCCCGGTGCCCTGTATTCGGTGCGCCGCTCTCCGGTGCAGCGGGCATGGGGCGGGCCACGGGCGATTTTGAATATCGGGATGAATTTTGAAACCCGCGATATTCTGGCCAAAACCATCGGGCTTGATCGGGCCAATGATCTGTATTGCCGCTTTGTGCGCAGCTTTGCGATCAAGGTGGCGCGTCTGGACGAGGACGACATAGAAGAACTGGTTGAACATCAATTCACCAATGCAGGACGCGATTACGGGCATTTGCTGAGCGAATTATTGCAGTTTTACCGCGATGAACTGGACGAGGTTTTCCCCCAGAACCCGCATGTGCAAATGCAGCAGGTGTTGCGGGCAATGGCCCTGATGTGGGAAGGCACCACCGCGCGCATTTTGCGCTCTGCGCGCGGGGCACCGGCGGATGCGGGCATCGGTCTGATCGTTCAGGACATGGCGCAAGGGGCCTGCCAAGGGGAATGCGGCTCCGGCATCGGGCAGTTTGTGACACTTGCCACAGGTGCGCCCGGCGCACATGGGCGTTACAAAAGCGAAAGTCAGGGCCATGACGCGGTTTCCGGTCGCGGCGGGGAATTGTATCTGGGTGTTGATCCCCGTGGCCCGTCGCTTGAGGAAACCGCACCAAAGGCCTTTGCCCAATTGCGCGATCTGGCGGCACAAGTGCGGGAAATCCATCGGGATGATGTGCAGCTGCAATTTACCGTGCAGGATGATAAAATCTGGATACTGGATGCCAAACCGGCGGAACGTTCGGGCCGTGCAGAGGTCGCGATTGCCGTGCGTCTGGTGCAGGACGGGCTGCGCAGCAAACCGGAGGCCCTGATGTCTATCGCGCCGCGATCCCTGACGGAAATGCTGCACCGCCATGTGGACCCCAAGGCCAAACGGGAACGGATTTTGGGCGGTATTCCCGCCAGCCCGGGCGCGGCCTTTGGCCATATCGTGTTCAGTGCAAATGCCGTGCAGACCTTTGCCGCGCGCGAGGAGCCTTGCATTCTGGTGCGTCCGGAAACCACCCCCGAAGATATTCGCGGCATGCAATCGGCTCAGGGCGTGCTGACCCAGCGCGGCGGCATGACCAGCCACGCAGCGGTGATTGCGCGCGGATTGGGCGTGCCCTGTATCGTCGGGGCGGTGAATTGCAATCTGGATATTCGCAAGAAAACCCTGACGCTGGAGGATGGCACGGTCCTGCGCGAAGGCGATATGATTACACTTGACGGCACCGAAGGCGAAGTCCTGCGCGGGGCGGTTAATCTGGTGGAGCCGGATTTTGACGGGCCGTTTACGACCTTTATGGACTGGGCCGATGAATTTCGCCGCCTTGGCATTCGCGGCAATGTGGACACGCCAACGGATGCGCATTTGGCGCAGGGGTTCAATATCGACGGTGTCGGGCTGTGCCGGACGGAACATATGTTCTTTGAGCCGGGGCGCCTGACGGCCATGCGTGAAATGATTTTTGCAGAAGAAGACACAGACCGGCAGGCGGCGCTGGACCGGTTGTTGCCCATGCAGCGCGATGATTTTGCCGAATTATTCGAGGTCATGGCAGGCATGCCGGTGTGCATTCGCTTGCTGGACCCGCCTTTGCACGAGTTTTTACCCCAAACCACCGCCGAAATGCGCACTCTGGCCGAGGCTATGGACCTGCCTCTGCCCCGTGTGCAGGAACGGGCCGAAGCCTTGGGCGAGGTCAACCCGATGCTGGGAATGCGCGGGGTGCGGCTGGGGATTACGGTGCCCGGAATTTATGACATGCAGGCGCGTGCGATTTTTGAAGCCGCCGCCGATGTGCAAAAACGGCTGGGGCAGGAACTGCACCCCGAAATCATGGTGCCTCTGGTATCGGCCTCTGCCGAGGTGGCGCTGGTAAAAAATCGGGTTGAAACTGTGGCCGCAGAGGTCGAACGTGCTACAGGCGAGAAAATCGCTTTTACCGTCGGGGTGATGGTGGAAACCCCGCGCGCGGCCTTGCGGGCGGGGGAAATTTCCAAATATGCCGAATTTATCAGCTTTGGCACCAATGACCTGACCCAAATGGCCTATGGTCTGAGCCGGGATGACGCGGGCCGTTTCATGCGCGACTATGTGAACATGGGCGTGTTTGGCGAGGACCCTTTTCATTCGATTGATGTGGACGGGGTTGGAGAACTGGTATTGCTGGCGGTACAACGGGCGCGGGCGCGCAATCCGGGGATGGTGCTGGGGCTGTGCGGGGAACATGGCGGCGACCCCGAATCTGTGGCTTTTTGTCATAAAGTCGGGCTGGATTACGTTTCTTGTTCCGCCTACCGGACTCCGATTGCGCGATTGGCAGCGGCGCAAGCAGCAATTCAGGAAATGGGCAGTTAAGCGAATCTCCTAGTAAACAAAGGGAAAATTCAAGAATACTGACGAAATTATCACAGAAATTCAGGGCGGAAATCTGTCGTTACTAAAAATCCGGTGCATTTGAAGTTTATTTACGCTATTACTGAGGCGAACTTCTGTCGTTTGCGGCAGCTGTTTGCGCGCGCTCTGGTCTGCGGAGTGTGTGTCCCTAAGCAAAGAGAGACTGCTATGCTGCCAATGAATACCGCCCGAGCTTTGGGCCGTCTGTTTGTGTCCGCGCTGTGTACTGCTGCATTTCTGCCGACTGCCCTGTGGGCGGAACCTGCGGAAATTACGGCGATGGAAAACCTGTTGCAGCAGGAACGCCGTCAATTCGAGGCTCTGGGCAGTAATAAAGCCAAAAAGATTGCCGGTATTGGTAGTAGTGCGAAAATTCGCGTGGCCAGCCTGTCCAAACCCAAGGGCAAGGTCAAAGAGTCGATCTCCAGCTTTCGCGAATTGAGTGCCTTGCCAAATGCCTCTGGCGGGGCGCAATGGGCCTGTTTGACCGAAGCCCTGTATTTCGAGGCCCGTGGCGAAACCTTTGATTCCATGGCCGCCGTTGCCGAAGTGATCCTGAACCGGCGCAATTCCAGCCGTTTTCCCGACACTGTTTGCGGTGTGGTCTCTCAAGGTGTTGGTGGTAAACCCGGGTGCCAGTTCTCCTATAAATGCGATGGCCGCAAAGAAGTTTTCAACGACCCCAAAGCCTATATCCGCGTCGGAAAAATGGCGCGTTTGATGCTTGACGGTGTGTTGCCTAAACTGACCAACGGGGCCTTGTTTTACCACAATGCCACAGTGCGCCCACGCTGGTCGCGTAAATTTCGCCGCACTGCCACGGTTGGCGGACATATGTTTTACAAACCGTAATCCTGCCTTTAAGAGTTCCGGAATTGCTGCACCTGATTTGTCGGGGGCATTGTTTACTGCCTGGCGCACAAAAGGTTTCGCCCAAAGGATTTAGCCATGAATGATGAAACCACACTGGCCTTTGCCGCCCCCGAAGCCCGCGCTGCGGCCACTGCCAAGGGCGCGCCTCTGGACCGGATTTCCGTGCGCGACTACACGATTGACGCTGATATCGGGGCTTTTCAGGTAGAGCGCGGCGTGCCGCAGCGACTACGGTTCAATGTGGTGCTGGAAGTGGCGCGCCATGCGGCGGCGGCGACCGATGATGTGGATCAGGTGCTGTCCTATGAGGCCATCGTCGAGGCCATCGACCAGCAAATGGCGCTGGAGCGGTTAAACCTGCTGGAAACCCTTGCTGAACGGATTGCCGAACAAATCCTGACCCACCCGCAATCTGTGCGGGTGTTTGTGCGCATTGAAAAGCTGGACCGGATTCCCGGCGTTCTGGGCGTTGAAATCGTGCGCAGCCGGATTGACGGGGCCAATGTCACTGCCTTGCGGGAACCTGTTGCCATAGGTGATCCGGAGCTGGAGCCGCTGCTGATCTTTATGCCAAACTCAGTGTTGCAAGGGCCGGAATTGGGCGACTGGTTGACGGCGGTTTCGCGCCACAGCCAGCCGGCGATTATTTGTGTGGAACAGACGGGGCTGGAAATTCCCGTGACCGGCGTTAGCGCCATTGATCTGCGTCTGGCATTGCTGTCGATGGAGCAAAACGCATTGGTGCTGGCGGCCAAAGACAGCCGTTGCATTGTGGCCAGCAGCCGGACCGAACTGGACTGGGCGTTGAAAAACGGCCAGTTGGCGGTTTGGGCACCATCGAAAATTGTGCTGGATGCGGTTGAAAAG
>JALWOO010000334.1 GCA_027083485.1 Amylibacter sp.
GGCGGTTTACAACCAAGAAACCGGATTGAAAACCCCTAAAACACACAGAGCAATAAATGTTTTGATTTTTTTTATCTGCCCGACTTATCGGCAGGGCCAAACGGCCTTTTCAGCCGAAAATACCGGGTGCCGCATCTGCGCCCCGAGCGGAATGCCCAGCTTGCGCACAAGCCCGCCATTCACTTCCATAACGGCCAGAATATTGTCGCCCCCGGGTATCGGCGTCAGATCGCCCGGAATTGCCTTTTCATGGATGCTCACCACGGTGCCGGTTTCATCCAGAAAAACCATATCCAGCGGAATCAGGGTGTTTTTCATCCAGAACGCCACCTTGGCCGGTTCCGGATAGACAAACAACATGCCCGAAAACCGCGCCATTTCCTTGCGGAACATCAGGCCACGGGCGCGTTCTTCGAAATCGTCGGCAACCTCGACAGCAAACCGCGCTTTGCCGCCTTGCCAGCGCAGGTCCACATGCGCCGGATCACATTGCGCCGCAAAACTGCCCCCCGCCAATACCGCGAGCCAGACAGCCGTAAAAAATGAAATCCGCTTACGCTCAGGCCTGTGCGGCAAAATCCCATGCACGCACTTCAACAGCCATTTGCCCGCGCGGGCCTTGGGCTGTGCGCACACAGACAGCTTCGCCTTGAACCAGTTCAGACATTCCATAGGCCCGCAGCACCTCCATGTGTACGAAAACGTCGTCGTTATGTTTAAAGACGTTTACAAAGCCAAACCCCTTGACCTTATCAAACCACTTTACCCGCGCCGGTGTCAAAGGCTGCGACGGATCCAGACTGTCAAAGTCGATACCGAGGTCCGGCACACCGCGCAAAATCTCTTGCGGGTCGATTTCGGGAATATCCAGAACCAATATCTCCGTCGCCTGAAGGCCGCGCTGGCTTTCCGCAACGGCAACCTCAATGCGCGTGCCCTCGACAATCGAACTATGCCCGAAATTACGCAACACATTGGCATGCAACAGAATATCGTTTCCGCCTTCATCATCTGCGATGAAACCGAAACCCTTGTTTCCGTCAAACCATTTTATACTGCCCGACTTGGTCGTCATTTTATTCTCCACCACTTAGGGTAAGCTTATGAACAAGTGGCGGAAATCTCAAGCCAAACACGCCGCAATATGCAAAAATTTTACAGATTTTGCGTCATTTAAGCCGATACCCTCTAATAAATAGTTCATTACACCTGCGATTTCTAGGCCCTTCGCAATCACGGATTGAGCCGAACGACAGTCCAGCGCGCAGAGGGGTCACTTCGTCTCCAGACAAATCGGTCATGCAAACGATTTGCCCCGTCGCTCCAGAATTCGATTTCCGTCGGGATCAAGCGATACCCGCCCCAAAACGGCGGGCGCGCAGGGTTCAGCCCCTTTTGCAAGGCAACCCTGGCCGCCTCCGCCATCAAATGCCCGCGCGAGGTCAGCGGCTTTGAC
>JALWOO010000335.1 GCA_027083485.1 Amylibacter sp.
GGCGCGGATGTTGCCGGTGCCGATGATGAACATTATCAACGGCGGTGAACATGCGGACAACCCGATTGATATTCAGGAATTCATGGTGATGCCGGTTGCCGCCAATTCCCTGCGCCACGCGGTGCGGATGGGGGCCGAGATTTTCCACACCCTGAAAAAGGAATTGTCCGACGCCGGTTTCAACACAGCGATTGGCGACGAGGGCGGTTTTGCACCTGCCTTGAAATCCACCACAGAGGCGCTCGATTTCATCATGCGCTCGGTTGAAAAGGCCGGTTACAAACCCGGCGAGGAAGTCTATCTGGCGCTGGATTGCGCCGCTTCCGAATATTACGCCGATGGCATGTATAACCTGAAGGGCGAGGGCAAGGTTCTGTCCTCTGGCGAAAACGCCGAATATCTGGCCGATCTGGCCGCGCGCTATCCGATTATTTCCATCGAGGACGGCATGCACGAAGACGACTGGGACGGCTGGAAATTGCTGACCGATCAAATCGGCGACAAGGTGCAGCTGGTGGGGGACGATCTGTTTGTGACCAACACCAAACGTCTGGCGGACGGGATTTCGCAGGGGGTTGCCAACTCCATTCTGGTCAAGGTGAACCAGATCGGCACCCTGACCGAAACGCTGGAAGCCGTGGATATGGCGCACCGTGCCAGCTACACTTCGGTCATGTCGCATCGTTCCGGTGAAACCGAAGACGCCACCATCGCCGATCTGGCCGTGGCCACCAATTGCGGCCAGATCAAAACCGGCTCCCTGTCGCGCTCGGACCGTCTGGCGAAATACAACCAGTTGATCCGCATCGAGGAAATGCTGGGCGATACAGCCCGTTTTGCAGGCACGTCGATTTTGCGGGGATAAGCGTAACCTCATAGATTTAAAAAGGGCATCGCCAATCCGGCGGTGCCCTTTTTTATAGGGTTTTGACCCAGCTTTGTGCCCAATCCCCCAAAGGTTCCAACCTTTGATACAGGGCGTGACCATCGTCTGTAAGCGTATAACCCTTGTCGCCTTTTGCCACCAATCCCGCCGCACGCAATTCCTTGAGCCGTGTATTCAACACCGTTGGCGACAAGGAGGCGCAACGGGTTTGAAGTGTGCGAAAGGTGCAATCCTGCTCGGCCAGATTCCACAAAATTCCCATCGCCCAACGCCGCCCCAATAGGTCGAATAAAACCATGATCGGCTGACCGGTGGCAGAGCCACGCACAGGTTTTCCGGGGCGGGGGATATCGGGAGTGGTTGAAGACATGGTTGACTCCTTGCTACTAAATAAGTAGCACATGTATGCGCTACCATAATCGTAGCATAGTGAAGCCGATGAACCGGACAAGGGGAAAGAACATGAAAAATGCAGGGCTGTGGCTTTTGCTGGCATTGATCTGGAGCACCTCTTATCTGGTGATCAAGATTGGCGTGGCGCATATTCCCCCGCTTAGCCTTGTAGCCTT
>JALWOO010000336.1 GCA_027083485.1 Amylibacter sp.
GGGCGCGCCCTGCGGACAAGGGGGCCTGCCGGCGTGTCGCGCTGGTGGGGGAAACCGTTGAACAGGTGCGCGAGGTGATGATTTTTGGCGACAGTGGCATAATGGCCTGTTGTCCGCCGGACCGAAAACCGGAATGGCACGCCTCGCGCAAGGTTCTGATCTGGCCCAATGGCGCGGAGGCCTGGGTGATGTCTGCCAGTAACCCCGAGGCCCTGCGCGGGCCGCAATTTGATTGTGCCTGGGTGGATGAGCTGGCGAAATGGAAGCGGGCGCGGGAAACCTGGGATATGTTGCAGTTTGCCCTGCGTTTGGGGGATCACCCCCGCCAGATTGTGACTACAACACCGCGCAATGTGGCGGTGCTGCGCAAGGTTCTGGCGGCCCGAGACACGGTTGTGACCACGGCCCCGACCTCTGCCAACAAGGTTAATTTGGCCAAGACATTTTTAGACAAAGTCTATGCGGATTATGGCGGCTCGCGGTTGGGGCGTCAGGAGCTGGATGGGGAATTGCTGGCTGATGTGGAAGGTGCGTTGTGGCATCTGGCCGGATTTGATGCGGCGCGGGTGGAACAGGCTCCGCAAATGGATCGTGTCGTGGTGGCGGTGGACCCGCCGGCCTCCAGCAGGACGTCTTCGGATGCTTGCGGCATTGTGGTGGTCGGGGTGCAAATGAGCGGCTCCCCGCAGGATTGGCGGGCGTTTGTGTTGGCGGATGAAACGGTGCAGGGGGCCACGCCCAATGTCTGGGCGCAGGCGGTTGTTGCGGCGGCCAGGCGGTTTGAAGCGGATCGTGTGGTGGCCGAGGTTAACCAGGGCGGCGATATGGTCGAGGCCGTGTTGCGGCAGCAATCGGCCTTGTTGCCCTATCGCGCGGTGCGGGCCACGCGGGGGAAAATCACGCGGGCGGAGCCGGTGGCGGCGCTCTATGAACAGGGGCGTGTGGCCCATGTGGGGGCGTTGCGCGATCTTGAGGACCAGATGTGCGAAATGACCCTGAGCGGGTTCAGGGGGGCCGGTAGTCCGGACCGTGTGGATGCGCTGGTTTGGGCGTTGACGGATTTGATGATTGATCCGGGGGCGGCGTATCAGCGGCCCCGGGTGCGCGGGCTGTAGGGCCGCAGCGCGAGAGACAGAAATTTAGGATAATCAGGAGCGATAGAATGGTTCTGCAATTTTTGCGGGGGGCTTCCGCACGGGATATTCCCGAGGTCAAGGCATCGGCGGCGGCACCGGTGATAGCGTTTCATGGATCGGGCCGCGCGGTGTGGTCTGCCCGCGATGTGGCGTCATTGACGCGCACCGGTTTCATGGGCAATCCTGTCGGGTTTCGCTGTGTCAAAATGATTGCCGAGGCGGCAGCGGCGGTGCCCTGGGTGCTGTCAGACGGCAAGCGGCGGTTTGATGTGCATCCGATGCTGCAATTGCTCGGGCGGCCAAACGGGATGCAGGGCGGGGCGGATTTGCTCGAGAGTTTTTACGGGCAGCTGTTGTTGAGCGGGGATGGCTATCTGGAGGCCGCCGGGGTTGATGACAGCGGTGTGCCGCGCGAGCTGTATGTGCTGCGCTCGGACCGGATGCGGGTTGTGCCGGGCAAGGATGGCTGGCCGGTGGCTTATGAATATGTGGTGGGGGGGCGCAAGCACCGCTTTGATATGCGCGGAGATTTCGCCCCGATTTGCCATGTGAAATCCTTTCATCCGCAAGACGACCATTACGGATTGTCCCCCCTGCAAGCGGCGGCAAATGCGCTGGATGTGCATGGGGCGGCGAACAAGTGGAGCAAATCGCTGCTGGATAATGCGGCGCGGCCAAGCGGGGCGATTGTGTACCGCGGGGCCGATGGGCAGGGCACGCTGCAAAGCGATCAATATGCGCGTCTGGTGGAGGAAATCGAAACCAACCATCAGGGGGCGAAAAATGCCGGGCGTCCGATGCTGCTGGAAGGCGGGCTGGATTGGAAACCTATGGGGTTCAGCCCGTCGGATATGGAATTCCAGAAGACCAAAGAAAGTGCGGCGCGGGAAATTGCGCTGGCCTTCGGGGTCCCGCCGATGCTGTTGGGCATGCCCGGGGATGCGACCTATGCCAATTACGCAGAGGCCAACCGCGCGTTTTACCGGCTGACGGTTTTGCCGCTTGTGGCTAAAGTTGGATCAGCAATTTCTAATTGGTTGCCAGACTATTACGGGGAGGTGTTAAAGTTAACGGCCGATCTGGATGGTGTGCCGGCCCTGGCGCTGGAGCGCGAGGCGCAATGGAAGCGGATTGCGTCGGCGTCCTTTTTGAGCGACGCGGAAAAACGCAAATTGCTTGGTCTGGCACCGGTGGCGGATGCCTAAGCGGGGAAGCGGCGGCTCGCGCTTTCTCTATGAGCCATTCGAGGCAGCGGCGCGGTTGGAAACCCATGCGCAGGTCAATAATGAACGCTGGCGCTCGCTCGAGCGGCGCCTTGGCACCATTGAAACATCGCTGGAGCGGCTGGAACGGCGGCTGTGGCTGGCGGTTTACGGGTTGGCGGGATTTGTTCTGGTGCGCGGGGTTCTGACGTTGCTGGAATTCACACAGAAAACGGGAAATTCAGGATGAATAATGGATATGGCAGCCTTGGGCTGGAGACAAAATTTGCGGGGTTTGACCGGGAAACCGGCCTGAAAGGCGATTGCGAGATTTCCGGCTATGCGTCGGTTTTCGGCGCTGCGGATCAGGGCGGGGATGTGGTGCTAAAGGGGGCCTATCTTGGCTCGCTCAAGGCCCTGGCCAAGGGGGGGCGCGCGGTGAAAATGCTCTGGCAACATGATCCGACGCGGCCGATCGGGGTTTGGGACGAGGTCCGCGAGGACAAGAAAGGCCTGTGGGTCAAAGGCCGGATTTTGGCGGATGTTCAGGCCGGAGCCGAGGCTCTGGCGCTGATTTCTGCCGGTGCGATTGATGGATTGTCTATCGGATATCGAACATTACGGGCCGAAAAAGACCAAAAAGGCCGCAGATTATTGCACGAAATCGACATTTGGGAGGTATCGCTGGTGACATTCCCGATGCTGCCCGAAGCCAAGGTTGAAACAGAGGCGCAGGCCGATGATCAGCTGGCGCAAGAGCTGATGGCGGGACTTGCCGCTGCCAGAGAAGAGCTGCTGGCCTAGGGCCGGTTGTATTCGGGTTGGCCTTGGCCAATCCGGTTTATCATCATTATCGAGGATTATTTGATGAACACTCATGAGACTAAAAGCCGGGCGACCGGTAACGCGGGCATGGAGGTGAAGGCCGCCATGGACGGGTTTTTGCAGGATTTTACCAAGGTGAACCGTGACATGAAAACGACCATTCAGGAACAGGAAAAACGATTGAACATGCTTGAACGTAAAACGACCCCCGTGAACCGGCCGGCCTTGTCTGCTGTGGCCGAAATCGAAGTCCCCCACAAGAAGGCTTTTAACGCCTATCTGCGCTCCGGTGACGAAGAGCAAATGCGCGGTCTCGGGCTGGAGGAAAAGGGGCTGAGTACGGCGGTTTCTGCGGATGGTGGCTATCTTGTGGACCCGCAAACCGCCGAACAGATCGCCGGTGTTTTGTATGATAATGCGTCGATCCGTTCCATCGCCAATGTGGTTGCGGTGGAAAGCACCGCCTTTGATGTGCTGGTGGATCACACGGATATTGGCGCGGGCTGGGCCACGGAACTGGCGGCGACGACGGAAACCGGCACGCCGCAACTGGACCGGATTTCCATTCCGCTGCATGAATTGTCGGCCCTGCCCAAGGCCTCGCAACGGTTGCTGGACGACAGTGCGTTTGACATTGAAAGCTGGCTGGCCGCGCGGATTGCCGACAAGTTTTCCCGTGCCGAGGGAACCGCCTTTATTAACGGCGATGGTGTGGACAAGCCGACCGGTTTTCTGAACTATACTGCTGTTGCCAATAGCGTTTGGACCTGGGGTAATCTGGGCTATGTGGCCACGGGCGCTGCCGGTGATTTTGCGGCTGTGGATGCGGCGGATTCGATTGTGGATCTGGTTTATGCCTTGGGTGCCCGTTATCGTGCCAATGCCAGTTTTGTGATGAATTCGAAAACAGCCGGTGCTGTGCGTAAAATGAAGGATGTGGACGGGCGTTTCCTGTGGTCCGATGGTCTGGCGGCGGGTGAACCTGCGCGGTTGATGGGCTATCCGGTGCTGATTGCCGAGGACATGCCGGATATTGCAGCGGATGCGCTGGCGGTGGCCTTTGGCGATTTCAACGCGGGCTATACCATTGCGGAACGCCCGGATTTGCGCATTCTGCGTGACCCGTTCAGCGCCAAGCCGCATGTGTTGTTCTATGCAACCAAGCGGGTCGGCGGTGATGTGAGCGATTTTGCCGCGATCAAGCTGTTGAAATTCTCGGTGTCATAGCGCGTTTTGCGCATTACCTGAAAAGCCTGTTCCTGCCGGAAGCCTGGATGCCTCCGGCGGGGATATTTGGGCGAATTCGAAAATGCCCAAGAGGTGAATATCTGAAAATCTGAATCCCCTTTGGGGGTGTCGGGCGCTTGTGCCCGAAGGGGGGCTTGTCCCCTCGGGTGTCTTCCGTGCTGTCTAGCTGCTCCCCTCCGTCCGAACAGGGCGGAAGGCACCAATTATTGTCCAAAACTGGAGATGATCGCGATGATCCTGACTGAATTGACTAGTATTTTAACCGCGCAATTGCCGATTGCCCTGTTGCGTGAGCATTTGCGCCTTGGCACCGGATTTGCCGACGAGGGGCATCAGGATGCCTTGCTGGAGGCTTATCTGCGTGCCGCGATTTCGGCGGTGGAGGGGCGCACGGGCTGTGTGTTGCTGAGCAAAGATATGAGCTGGGGGCTGACGGCGTGGCGCCATTTCGACAGGCAATGCCTGCCGGTGCGCCCGCTGAATGGGATTTCGGAGGTTAAGATCGTGGATGTGGTGGGCGTGGAAACCGTGGTGGATCCGCTGAGCTATCGTCTGGTGCAGGATGATCAGGCTCCTTATATCGCCGCGAGCGGGCTGGCCTTGCCTTCTATTCCTGCCAACGGGTCGGTTGAGATTGCCTTTAATGCCGGTTTTGGTGCCGGTTGGGATCAGGTGCCCGCGGATCTGGCGCGGGCGGCGATAATGCTGGCGGCGGATTTTTACGAGAACCGCGCCTCGCAGGATGCAACCAGTCTGCCGTCGGGAATATTGGCGTTGCTGGAACGGTTCCGGCCCATTCGTGTTTTCGGGGGTGTGTGATGGTGGCGTTGAACCGGCGCTTGGAGCTGGAAGAAAGCCAACGCAGCAGCGACGGGGCAGGCGGGTTTAGTCAGGTTTGGGTTCGGCTCGGCTCGCTTTGGGCGTCGGTGGATGCGCGCACGGCTGTGGGGGCGGGGGCTGTTGGCGGGGATTTGTCAAAGGTGCGCTACAGGATTCTGGTGCGCTCGGTGGCGCAGGGATCGCCGGCCCGCCCCAGGCCGGGCCAGCGTTTCATCGAGGGCGCGCGGATTTTCCTGATTGATGCGGTGTCGGAAGCGGACCGGATGGGGCTGTATCTGGAGTGTTGGGCCCATGAGGAGGTATTGCAATGAGTGTGGCGGTTTCTTTTGCGCTACAAGAGGCGGTGTATGGACGGTTGAGTGCGGATCCGGTGTTGGCGGCATTGGTGGGGACGGCGGTTTTCGATGCGCCGCCAAGCGGCACGCCGCCGCCGCTCTATGTGTTGCTCGGGGCGGAGGTGGTCAGGGACCGGTCCTCCAAAACCAGCGCCGGTGCGCAGCATGATTTTGTGGTCAAGGTGGTGTCGGATGCGCCCGGATTTTCGGCCGCCAAACAGGCGGCGGCGGCGGTGTATGATGCGTTGATTGATGCGGCGCTGGTGCTGTCGCGTGGTCAATTGATCAGCTTGCAATTCCTGAAAGCAAAGGCGCAGCGCGGGGTTCCGCCGGAAGGGCGGCAGATTTTTCTGACCTTTCGTGCCTTGGTACAAGATATATAACCTGTTGAATTTGGAGAAATAAAATGGTTGCCCAGAGTGGAAAAGACCTGTTGGTCAAAATTGATATGGATGGTGTCGGCACGTTTGTGACCCTCGCGGGGCTGCGGGCGAGCCGGATTTCGTTCAATACGGAAACCGTGGATGTGACC
>JALWOO010000337.1 GCA_027083485.1 Amylibacter sp.
GATTTGATTATTTCATCAAGGCATTGCCTTTCCTGAAGGAGCCAAACACATGAAGCTGGATGTTGTCTATTTTGCCTGGGTGCGTGAACGCATCGGGGTGCCACGGGAAACTGTGGAAACCGACGCGCCGACTGTGCGGGATCTGGTGGCGGAACTGAGCGCGCGCGAAGAGCGTTTTGCGGCGGCCTTTGCCGATATGGAAGTGGTCAAAGCCGCGATTGATCAGGAACTGGTCGATCTGGACGCGCCCTTGGCGAATGCGCGCGAGGTTGCGTTCTTTCCGCCGATGACGGGGGGCTGATCCATGGTGTCGCGTGTGCAGGAAGCGGATTTTGACGTGGGCAGCGAGCTGGCCGCCTTGCGCGCGGGGCGGGTCGATATCGGGGCGCTGGTCAATTTTACCGGATTGGTGCGCGATACCGGCGGTGATTTGCTGGCGCTGGAGCTGGAGCATTATCCGGGCATGACCCTCAAGGCGCTGCAAAAAATCGAAGCCGAGGCCGTTGCCCGCTGGGATTTGCAGGCCTGTCTGGTCATTCACCGTTATGGGCGGTTGGAACCGGGAGAGCAGATTATGATGGTGGCCACAGCGTCTGCCCATCGCAAGGCGGCCTTTGAGGCGGCGGATTTCCTGATGGATTTCCTGAAATCGCGGGCACCATTCTGGAAGAAAGAACACACGCAGGCGGGCAGTGACTGGGTCGCGGCCAAGGCTGCGGATGAAAATGCGTTGAATCGCTGGTAGCGTTTCACAAGGGGGAATAGGGTAGGGATGTTTCATCGGCGCCCCAAAATTTCGATCGAAGGCGAGCATGTCACCTTGCGCATGCCGACGATGACGGACCATGCAGAATGGGTGAACCTGCGCCGCAGCGGTGCCGATTTCCTGAAGCCGTGGGAGCCGGACTGGTCGCCGGATCATTATTCCAAAAAAGCCTTTCGCAATCGCGTGTATTGGGCAAGCAAGACACAGGAATCCGGCAAAGGCCTGCCGTTGTTCATCATTCGCCGAACGGATCAAAAATTGCTCGGGGCAATTACGCTCGATAACATCCGGCGCGGGCCGGCGCAGGCGGGGACGCTGGGCTATTGGATCGGTCATGAATTTGCCCGCCAAGGCTATATGCGCGACGCATTGGCGGCGGTGGTGCATTATGCCTTTACCCATCTGGATTTGTCGCGCCTCGAGGCCGCCACCCTGCCGGAGAACGCCGCCTCGCGCGGGTTGCTGGAAAAGACCGGTTTCAAATACGAAGGCGTCGCCCAGAGCTATCTGCAAATCGCCGGACGCTGGCGCACCCATGTGCTTTATGCCAATCTGCGGTTTGACCGGCGTGGCAAAACGGATGTGGGCTGATGTTGACACCGGCGAATGATGATTTTCTGAAAGTCTTGCAGGCGGCGTTGCCGGAAGACCTGTTTGCCAAGGCCCCGCCGGCCTATCT
>JALWOO010000338.1 GCA_027083485.1 Amylibacter sp.
ATACAACCTATCTGGGGGACGAATGTCGCAGAAGAATGCCAGCCAGAGGGGCTTTTTGTATCGGTTTGTCGCAAAATAGGGGATTGCGACATCCGGATACATTTTCTTTGCCAATTCCGGCCCAATGATGGGTTAGACGAGGACCAATATGACAGATACGACACAACACACGCCCCATATTCTGATTGTGGATGACCACCGTGAAATCCGCGATGCGGTGACGCGCTACCTTCAGAAAAACGGGTTTCGGGCCACAGCGGCACGGGATGCAGTTGATATGGATGCCAAACTGGCAACTGGCCGGTTTGATCTGATCGTGCTGGATGTGATGATGCCTGGCGAGGACGGTTTGTCCGTTTGTCGCAGGCTCAGTGCAGACGGGCAGGTGCCCATTCTGATGCTGACCGCACTTGGCGAAGAAACCGACCGGATTATCGGGCTTGAAATCGGGGCGGATGATTATCTGCCCAAGCCGTTCAATCCCCGCGAACTGTTGGCCCGTATCAAGGCCATCCTGCGACGTCGGGCACGAACAGAGCCGGCTGCCGGCAGCCTGTCCGGTCACCGTGTGCAGTTCGCTGGCTGGATACTGGACACCGACCGGCGGGTCCTGAGCGATGCTGACTCCGGTGTGGAGACACCGCTGACTACAGCAGAATTCAAGTTGCTGACCGTGTTTCTGGAACGGCCCCGTTTCGTTTTGTCCCGCGAGCAATTGCTGGATCTGACCAGTGGTCGGGCGGCACAGGTTTTCGACCGGACCATAGACAACCAGGTCAGCCGCCTGCGGCGCAAAATCGAACGTGATCCGGCCCATCCCGAGCTTATCAGCACAGTGCGTGGCGGGGGGTATTCTCTGGCGACCGACGTGGTGAATCTCTGATGCGCCGGTTTTTGCCCGGAACCCTGCGCGGGCAACTGGTTCTGGTTATTCTGTCGACTTTTCTGGTGGTGCAGGGCATCAGCCTGCTTCTTTTCGTGGATGAGCGTGGAATGGCTGTCCGTGCCGCACTGGGGGTGGAAACTGCCGGACGGGCGGCCAATGTGGTGCGTCTGCTGGAGGCAACGCCGGAGGAGCTGTTGCCGGATATTTTGCGGGCAGCCGATTCGCCTCTGGTCCGGTTTACGGTTAACCCTGTTGCATCGATTGACCATCTCGACCATTCCGCAGGCGGAAATATCAGCACCCGGATCGCCAGTTTCCTGAATGATGACACCCCGCGGGAAATCCGGGTGGAATTGCACCGGATCAGCCCGCAGGAAAACACAAAAATTCCGTTCAATATGAAACGGATGCATCGGGAAATGATGGGGCTTGATCTGGCTTCGGTCGAAATGCAGCTGGCGATTTCCCTGCGAGACGGGCGCTGGCTGAATGTTTCGACGCGGTTTCACAAGCCGCCGATTCAATGGCCCTGGGGTTCGACCATCAGTTTTGGTTTGGCGACTCTGGTTATCATGGCCGTAGTGTGGTTCGCATTAAGCCAGTTGACCGGCCCCTTGCGCAAACTGGCCCATGCGGCAGAGCGGTTGGGACGTGGAGAAAACGTTGACCCTTTGCCGGAAAACGGACCGGAGGAATTGCACCGTCTGACGCGTGCTTTTAATGATATGCAGGCGCGGCTTTCGCGGTTTGTGTCGGAACGCACCCGGTTATTGGCTGCGTTGGGCCATGACCTGCGCTCCCCCCTGACGGCGATGCGGGTACGGGTTGAGATGGTGGATGACGAGGAAACCCGTGACCGGCTGGTGGCCAGCATAGAGGAAATGCAGGAAATGGTTCAGTCCACCCTGTCTTTTGCGCGCGGTATGGTTACGGCAGAAGATAGCCAAACCACCGATTTCGCCACTTTTTTGCAGGAACTTCTGGCGGATATGGGGCAAACGGATCCGCAGCCTATGCTGCAATCCGAATCCGGTTTGTGGGTTCGCATCAAACCTGTAGCTATGCGGCGCGGGCTTCGCAATGTCATTGAAAATGCGCTACGCTATGGTGGTCAGGCCAATTTGCGGGCTGTACGTGAGGGCGCGAATGTGTGCCTGACCGTTGCGGATTCAGGTCCCGGCATCCCTGAAACCGATCTGGAACGGGTTTTCGATCCGTTTGTTCGTGTCGAGAAATCCCGCAACCTCGAGACCGGAGGCACCGGGCTTGGTTTGTCCATCGCCCGCACGGTTATTCATGCGCACGGGGGCGAAATTACCCTAGCCAATCGTCCGGAAGGGGGACTGATGGTGACCATTACATTGCCTTATGCGGAGGATTTTGTGGATTGAAAATAAACCCGAATTAATTCCGATTGATTGAAGCATGCCAAATCGCAGGAAAGGACACATAATGAACCTTCATGCCCCCATTGCGATCAGGATTGCCACCTTCAGGCTGGTTGTGCCAGCTGCGTTTGCTCAGGAGACAGGTGTTGTCAGCAACCAGATGAGCCACGCCGGTTTTGTCTTGGAGAATGGTCTGGGCGGCTTACCTTTGTCCTTCAGGCGTTTGGCAAATGCTTTCAGCACCGGGTTATGGTTTAAGGCAACCAGTGCAGCCCGATAGAACCGTTTACGCAACTATGCAAGCTATGGACCTCTGGAGAGGTGAAAGGTAAAAAGCAGCACGGTTGACAGTCATCGCTGGCGAAAAGCGCGATGCGCTGGCTGTACCTTTTGTCTTTGAAACGGATAAGCAATGAGAGCATGGCGCTGGATATTAGTACCCCTTTTGGGGGTGATTTCCTCTGGCGCGATCAGTGTCGCGGCGCAAACCGGCTCTCTGAGCATCGGGGTATTGGCCTGGCGCGGGGAGGAGAAAGCCCTGCAGCAATGGGCACCAACCCGTGCCGCTCTTCAGGCAGCCTTTCCCGAATATGAAATCGTGTTACGCCCACTTGGCCTGAAAGCCATGGGGGCTGCTCTTGCCGCTCAGGACCTGGACTTCTTTATCACCAACCCGGGAAACTATATTGAAATGGAGCAGCGCTTTGGGGCGTCACGGCTGATGACGCTTGAATCCGTCGGGTCCGGAGTGCCGGCGGCAAGTATCGGGACGGTTCTTTTCAGTGCGGCAGTACGGCAGGATATTCAGCAGCTTGCAGACCTGAAAGGAAAAACCCTGATGGCGGCCAGTCGCGATGCCTTTGGCGGCTTTCAGATCGGATGGGGGATTTTGCAACGCGCCGGAATTGATCCGTTCAAGGATCTGGACAAACTGGTATTTGCCGGTTTTCCCCTGGATAATATCGTTCTGCAAGTTGCCAGCGGCAAAGTGGATTCCGGTATTGTGCGCGCCTGCCTGTTGGAAGAAATGGTACAGGAAGGGCAGATAGACCTGAATGATTTTCGCATTTTAAATCCGCAACATTTCGACGGTTTTGAATGTGCATTGTCAAGCAGGCTGTTCCCGAACTGGCCCTTTGCCAAAGCGCGTGGCACAGATCACATTCTGGCTAAAAGGGCGGCGATTGCCTTGTTGGAAATGCCTCGGGATGCTGCGGTGAAAAACGGACAAAGCTGGACAATTCCTTTGTCATACCAACCGGTTATCACTTTGTTTAAATCCCTGCGTATCAGTCCGTATACCCTGACACTAGGGCAGGCATTACGTGATTTCATGCAGCGCAACAAAGGCTGGTTCGGCATTGCTCTTGTGGTGATTGTACTGGCGGCGCTGCATGTGTGGCATACGGAATTTCTGGTGTATAAACGCACCCGCCAGTTAAAGGAAAGTCAGGAAAAGGAGCGCTTGCGCCTGGCCGAATTGGCGCATGTTTCGCGCCAGACCACATTGGGGGAAATGGCACGCGGGCTGGCACATGAAATCAATCAACCCCTTGGCAGTATTTCGAACTATGCCGCAGGGTCGGTGCGCATGATCCGGAATGGCGTTTCCTGTGAGCAGCTTGAAGAGCCTTTACATGAAATTGTTCATCAGGCCGAACATGCCGGAAGGGTTCTGAAACGCATTCGCGGCTTTGTCGACAATCGGGAAAGCCCGCGTGAGCCGGCCAATATCAACAGTTTGTTGTTGGAAGCAATAGATTTGCTGGGGGCGGAATTGCGTCAGGCTGGGGTGATTGTCAAAAGCCGTTTGGCACCGGATTTGCCGATGCCACACGTGGACGGCGTGGCAATAGAACAGGTGGCGGTGAATTTGATCCGCAATGCCATTGATGCCATGAGCCAGCAGACTTCCGGTCCTCGACTTCTGGCGGTGACCAGTGAAAGTGACAAACGCAACAAAGCCCTGCTGCGCGTAACCATTCGTGACAGTGGCCCGGGGGTGGATGCTGCTGCGCTGGAGCAAATCTTCGAGCCTTTTAATAGCGACAAAAATAGCGGTATGGGGCTGGGCCTGTCCATCAGCTATTCAATTATTGAATCACACGGCGGCATGATTTACGCCGATAGAAATTCAGATGGTGGGCTAAGCATCAGCTTCACCCTGCCGGTTGAGCAAGGAAATGATGAATGAGCCTCACGGATGCCCCCCCGCTGATCCATGTTGTCGATGATGACGAAGGGATGCGCAAATCCCTGTGTTGGTTGATTGGTTCGGTCGGGCTTGAATGCCGGCCCCATGTGTCGGCCGATGCTTTCATGGCGGGATTTAATGATAAACGCCCGGGGTGTCTGCTACTGGATATCCGTATGCCCGGCCTGTCGGGGCTGGATTTGCAACAGGTGTTGCAGCGGCTGGACAGTAGCCTGCCGGTGATCTTCCTGACCGGTCATGGCGATGTGCCGATGGCAGCGCGGGCCTTCAAAGCGGGGGCGTTCGATTTTCTGGAAAAACCTTGCAACGATCAGGTGCTCTTGGATCGGGTACAAGAGGCTGTGGCTGAACACCGCCGTCTGTTGGCGGAACGGGATCAAAAAACCAGACTGCGCAAGCGTATCAACGCTCTGACCGAGCGCGAACGCCAGGTGGCCGAGCGCGTTAGTTGCGGGTTGCGCAACAAGGAAATTGCTGCCGATCTGGGGATCAGCCCGAAAACGGTAGAGCTACACCGCCATAATGTGATGGATAAAATGCAGGTCGATAGCGTGGCCGCACTGGCCCAGATATGGGCACAGGCCGAAACCTAGGGTTTTCCCTAGCCTCCTTGGGGGTTGCACCAATATCCCGACCGCGACAACGGCTTTATCACCCTTTTTGAACACTACGTTTTCGAAAGGGTTTCGGGCCATGGATATTTCACGACGTTCTTTTTTAACCAAAAGCGGGGCTTTGACCTGCGGCGCGGTCAGTTGTGTCGTGGCCGCCCCTGCCGAAGCTGCCGGACTGGCACCCGAACGCCATGGAGGCGACCCATCCAATCGCTATGCGATGGCGATTGATTTGCGCCGCTGCATTGGCTGTCAGGCCTGCACCGTGGCCTGCACGATGGAAAACCAGACGCCGATTGGCGATTTCCGCACCATTGTCACCCAATATGATGTGGTGGATGTGGAAGACGAAACCCAGACCGTCGCCAGCTTTACCCTGCCGCGCCTGTGCAACCACTGTGACAACCCGCCTTGTGTACCGGTCTGTCCGGTTCAGGCCACCTTCCAGCGCGAAGACGGCATTGTCGTGGTGGATGCGGACAAATGCGTTGGCTGCGCTTATTGCGTTCAGGCCTGCCCCTATGACGCCCGTTTCATCAACCCGAAAACCAACACTGCCGACAAATGCACCTTCTGTGTACATCGGGTCGAGGCCGGATTGCTGCCTGCCTGTGTGGAAACCTGCACCGGCGGCGCGCGCATCTTTGGGGACGTGAACGACCCCGACAGCGAAATCAGCAAACTACTGGCCGAGGCTGGCGATGCCGTCAAGGTACTGCGCCCTGAAATGGGCACCGACCCGCATGTCTATTACATCGGTCTGGAAACAGCATTCGAGGGCAAAGTTGAAGGGCAGGGGATTCTGAAAACCCTGCAAGACAAATTTGGCACCGGAAACGAGGAGGCAAGATCATGAGCGTTCCAAACATCATCGAAACGGTGAATATCACCCACGAGATTTCATGGCTGCCTTGGGCGGTGTCCTATTTCTTTTTTGTAGCCATCGCGGTTGGTGCGGCACTGACCAGCCT
>JALWOO010000339.1 GCA_027083485.1 Amylibacter sp.
ATAGCGGAAAAATATGCGGCCCCTTATGCTGATCTGTTCGGGACGTTGCCGGAATGGCTGGCCGATCTGCCCGCAGCCAGTCCGCTTGGCGATGCGGCGGCACAGGCGGCCTGGCGGGGGTTATCTCCGGAAAAACAACAGCAAATCAACCGGATTTTCGCCAATTTCGGTAAATCTATTGCCGCTTTTGAACGTACGTTGATGCCGCTGGAAAACCGCTTTGACCGCTACACACGGGCGTTGCTGGCCGGTGAAACGCCAAAAGGGGATGCCAGATTGAGCAAAGAAGCCCTGCACGGGTTCATCCTGTTTACCGGCAAGGCGGGCTGTATCAACTGCCACAACGGCCCGCGACTGACGGATGAGTTTTTCCACAACACCGGCGTGTTTAGCCCGAAACAGCCGGTTACCGATCAGGGCCGCGCGGCAGTGCTTGAGGCGGTGACGGAGGACCCTTTCAACTGCCTTGGTCCCTATAGCGATGCACCGGCCGAGGAGTGCAAGGAATTGCGCTTTATGTCGCGCAAATCGCATCCGTTCAAGCGGGCCTATAAAACGCCAAGCCTGCGCGGTGTGGCGGATCGCGCGCCCTATATGCATGCGGGGCAAATCAAAACGCTGGGGCAGGTGATCGCCCATTACAACGCGGCCCCCGCTGCGCCAAGCGGTCATTCGGAAATCAGACCCCTGCGGTTAACGCGGCAGGAAAAGGCGGCGTTGCTGGCATTTTTGAAAACCCTCTGAAACGAAAAGGGCACCCCGCGAGGGATGCCCTGATTTGTTGGATTGCTGCGGGTGCTACATCTTGAATACGCGGTAAATCGCCGGGATGACCAGCACTGTCAGCGCGGTAGACGTGGCCAGCCCGAACAGCAGTGAAATCGCCAGACCCTGAAAAATCGGGTCGGACAGGATCACCACAGCCCCGATCATCGCCGCAATCGCGGTCAGCAGGATCGGTTTGAAGCGGGTGGCCCCGGCGGCAATCAGGATATCAAGGTTCACTTCGCCCTTGCCTTCGTGGCGGATGAAGTCCACCAGCAAGATCGAGTTGCGCACGATAATCCCTGCCAGCGCAATGAAACCGATCATCGAGGTGGCGGAGAAAGGCGCATTGAACAGCCAATGCCCGAACATGATACCAAGGAAGGTCAAAGGTACCGGCGTCAGGATCACCAGCGGCAGGCGGAAAGAGCCGAATTGCGCCACCACGAGGATGTAGATCCCGAGCAGGGCCACCGCAAAAGCAGACCCCATGTCGCGGAAGGTCACCCAGGTGACTTCCCATTCGCCATCCCAGAGCAGGATGGGTTTATCCTCCTCGTTGGGTTGGCCATGCAACACGATTTTCGGCTTTTCCATGTCGGTCCAGTCCATTTTATCCAACTCCTCTGCCACGGCCAACATGCCGTATAAAGGAGCCTCGAAACGGCCGGCCATTTCGCCCATCACCATTTCCGCATAACGACCGTTATGGCGGAAAATCGGATAGGAGGCGCGTTCTTCGACGATGTTCACCACATCGCCCAATTCGACCACACCACGATCACCCGGCAGCACATTGGCAGGCACAGGGGTTGCCAGCATGCGTTCGTCGATCACCTTGTCGGCGCGGTCACGACCAACCACGATCGGGATCGGCTGGCGACCTTTGCCGCGATGCGAATAGCCAACGGTAATATCGCCATTCAGCATTTGCAGGGTGTTGAGCGCATCGGATTCCTGCACGTGGTAGAACTCCAGATCATCGGGCAGCAATTCCGCCCGCATCCGGCGCGGACGCACGCCAAAGCTGTCGTCCACATCCACCACATAGGGCACGGCCTCGAAGGCTTTGCGAATGCGGCGCGCGCTTTCGCGGCGGGTTTCCGCATCGGGACCATAGACTTCGGCCAGCAGAGTTGCAATCACAGGCGGGCCGGGGGGCGGTTCAACGGTTTTGATGTTGGTGCCCGGAGGCACATCCAGTTCGGCCAGTTTGCTACGCAGTTCCAGCGCGATTTCATGGCTGGTGCGGCTGCGTTCGTTCTTGCCTTCCAGATTGATCTGGACCTCGCCCAGTTCCGGCAGTTGACGCAGGAAGTAGTGGCGCACCAAACCGTTGAAGTTGAACGGTGCGGCGGTGCCGGCATAGGTTTGCACGGAAACCACTTCTTCCAGGCCAAGCGCCACCCGCGCGGCCTGTTGCAACACGCCATCCGTTGCCTCTACCGAGGCTCCTTCGGGCAGGTCCACAACAATTGACAGCTCTGATTTGTTATCAAATGGCAGCAGTTTCACGGTGACATCGCGGGTGTACAAGGCTCCAAGAGAGCCAAAGGAAGCCGTAATAATCACGATCAGGAAAATCCCGCTCACGGCCTTGTTGAGCAACAAGGGGCGTGCGATTGCAGCATAAATCTTGCCCAAACGCCCACCGTTTTCGGCGCTTTCGTCGTGGTGTAATTCCGCTTTGCCTGCGACTTTCATCATCAGCCAAGGGGTGACGATCACCGCGATGAAGAATGAAAAGATCATTGCCGCAGAGGCATTGGCGGGGATTGGACTCATGTATGGTCCCATAAGACCGGAGACAAACAGCATCGGCAGCAGCGCCACAACCACGGTCATTGTAGCAACAATGGTGGGGTTGCCCACCTCGGCCACTGCAGCGATGGCTGCGCGATTGCGGCCTTTGTTGCCCTTGTTCATGCCCCAGTGGCGTGCGATGTTTTCAATCACCACAATGGCGTCATCCACCAGAATACCGATGGAAAAGATCAGCGCAAACAGCGACACACGGTTCAGGGTATAGCCCATCAACCATGCTGCAAACAGGGTCAGCAGAATGGTCATCGGGATCACCACGGCAACCACGATAGCCTCGCGCCAGCCAATAGCAATCAGCACCAGAATAACGATGGAAACAGTGGCCAATCCCAGATGATAGAGCAGTTCGTTGGCTTTTTCCTCGGCGGTGTCGCCGTAATCGCGGGTTACATCTACCACGACGGAATTGGGAATGATGTCGCCCTTCAGGGTTTCGATCTTGTGCAGAACCTCCTCGGCCACCAGAACCGCGTTGGCTCCGGCACGTTTGGCCACGGCCAATGTAACGGCTGGCATGCGGGTAATATCCTCGCCATCAACACGTCGCAGGGTGGCGACATTGACCTCGTCCAGATCGGTGACAAAACCGACCGTTGCCACATCCCGCACATAGACCGGACGGCCATCACGAGAGGTCAGCACCAGATTGCCGATTTGCTCGGGGCTGGACAGGGTGCTGCCCAAAATCAGGGAAATCTGTTCGCCCTGATTGCGCACGGAGCCGGCAGGATAGGCGGAATTGGCCCCTTGGACTTTGCCCACCAATTGTTGCAGCGTAATCCCGTAGAGCGCCAGTTTTTCCGGATCGGGCGCGACACGCAATGCCTCGCCGGTTTCGCCGACAAGGTAGGTGCGTCCGACGTTTTCGATCTTGGCCAGTTGGGCGTCTACCTCGCGCACAATGCGGGTAATATCATTGGCGTTCATGTCGGACTGTCCCGGTGCGGGCGAGAAAGTCAGAGTGACAATGGCCACATCGTTAATGCCACGCCCGACCACCAGAGGTTCCGGAATGCCGACGGGAATTTGGTCAAAGTTGGCACGAATTTTGTCATGCACCCGCAAAATAGCGGTTTCGGAATCAACGCCCACTTCAAAGCGTGCGGTGACCATCACCTGATTGTCACGGGTCGAGGAATAGACATGTTCGACCTGATCAATGCCTTTGACGATGCTTTCCAGCGGCTCGGTAATCAGTTTTACCGCATCCGGCGCCTTCAGGCCGTCGGCACGAATGTGGATGTCCACCAAGGGTACGGAAATCTGCGGTTCTTCCTCGCGCGGCAGGCTGAACAATGCCAGAAGGCCCACGGCGATGGCTGCCAGCAGGAACAGGGGCGTCAACGGGGATTTGATAAAGGCCGCGGTCAGGCGCCCCGCAATTCCCAGCGGCCCGGATTCGGGTGTTTGATCAGTCATCGGAATTCACCAGTTTGTCGCCAGCATAAAGGCCGGTTAACACTTCGTAATAGTTTTGGCCGTCTTGATTGACTTTTTCGCCTAAAACCACTGCGCGGCGCAAAGGGGCACCGTCGATATCGATGGTTACGAAATCGATACCGCCTTGCAGGGTTACTGCTGATTCGGGCACCAGCAAGGCTTTGCGTGTGCTGACGGGCAGGCGAACCGGAATCCGGCGGCCAATGAAACGGTCATCGAGTTTGTCTACCTCGACATCGGCCAGAACGCGGCCGCCTTCGATTTGGGGATAGATTTTGGCAAGCCGGCCGCTCTGGCCTTCACCGATGGAAATCTTGTCACCTTGCTTGAGTGCGGTGGCATGGCGTTCGGGGATAGACAGGCGCAGGAATGACCCGCCGCTGCCGATAATAGCAATACCTTCGCCCGGAGAGGCTACGGAGCCTTTGGCGGTGGGAACCGACAGCACAATGCCGTTATCCGGTGCCAGAACCTCGCCTTCTGCCACCTGTTGGGAAATAACCAGCCGGTTGGATTCGGCGGATCTGATTTCACCTTTTAAAACATCTACTTGGGTGGTGAGCTGATCAAAGTTTTGTTTGGTGATAACGCCACGCGCAAACAGTTCCTTGCCGCGATCATAATCGGTTTGTGCGGCTTCCAGACGGGATTGCAATGTGCTGATCTGGGCGTCTGCAGCGGCCAGTTGAAAGGCCAGTTTGTCGTCCACGATCAGGGCAATGCGCTGCCCTTGTGTTACATGGTCTCCCTCAGAGACCGACAGCTCGGAAATTGTGCCGCCAATGCGGGCGCGGGCAGGAAGGCGGTCGCGGGTTTCAACAAGGCCGTAAACGGCTTTCCATTCGGTGAGTGGTTGCAACTGTAGTTCCTGTGACGATGCCGCCGAGGCACCGATCAAGGCTACAATGACTGGTAGGATGAGTTTCATGGCTGGTGTCCTTTGGCCCGTTTCGGGCAGTTTACCTTTTTTGCGGCGTGCGTCCACGGGCAAGCCGTCAGATTTAGATGTGAAATCGAATACATTCACGTTTGTGAATATGTTTATCAGCCCGCAGTTGGTGTGTAAAGCGGTCAAATCCAGGGGCCTCAAATAAATTTGAACAAGGGCAACAAAGGCTTGACCTTCCCCTACTGGAACTTGGCAGGTGGTTTGTGGGCAATAGGTTCACAAATGAACCTCGGAAGTTTTGTCATAAGGAGGTTTAATGAATAATAACTTAAAACTGGCGCTGGCTGTGGTGGTTCTGGCTGGTGGTGGCGCGTTTTTGTGGATGACACAACGCCCGATGCCAATGGATACGGCGCAAATGGGTGCTGGCAATGGCGGTCCGATTGCCGATGTAAAAATCCCGACAGAGATGAGCAGTCTTGCCGAGATCGGCAAACGCGCTTTTGATGCCAAATGTGCGACCTGTCACGGGGCCAATGCGGCCGGTACACAGGGCAAGGCCCCGCCGCTGGTTCACCAATACTATCGCCCGGGCCACCATGCGGATGCAGCGTTTTTTCTGGCGGCTCAAAACGGTGTGCGGGCGCACCATTGGCGGTTTGGTGACATGCCGCCGATCGAGGGGGTAACCAAGGGCGACATCAAAGGGATTGTTGCCTATGTGCGTAGCTTGCAAAAAGAAAACGGGATAAACTAGGAAATGAAGTTGGATATCTACAGGATTGCGACGCCGCTTTGTTTGTTGATCGCGGCGTCACCGGTGAGTGCACAAGAGGCCAGTATTGAAAACGGCAAAGTGCTTTATGCGGAAAACTGTGCCGCTTGTCACGGGGCTAAGCTTGAGGGCCAAAAGCAGTGGCAGCGCGCCGGTGCGGACGGGGTTTTTCCGGCCCCTCCCCATGATGTGACAGGCCATACATGGCACCACGGTGACAAGCTGCTGTTTGATTACACCAAATTTGGCGGGGCCAAGGCGCTGGCGGCGCGCGGGGTTGCGGATTTCAAAAGCGGTATGCCCGCTTTTGAGGAAACGCTGAGTGACGGGGAAATTCGCGATATCTGGGCTTTTATCAAATCCACATGGCCCCCGCAG
>JALWOO010000340.1 GCA_027083485.1 Amylibacter sp.
ATGATACCCAGGATTACCGGGCGACGGGACGCCAATGCAGGCTGGCAAGCCCCCTACATGGCCCAGCCGCCATCAATAACATGCACATGCCCGGTCGTGTAGGTCGCTCCGGCCAGATGGACCGCCAGGTCCGCGATTTCCTCTGCCGTGCCGATCCGCCCCATGGGCTGGCGGGCAATAAAGGCGGCCAACGCCTTTTCATAGTCCCCCATCGCCCGCAGCCGGTCATGAAGGGAGGGGGAATCCACCGTTCCCGGACAAATGGCATTGCACCGGATTCCCTTGTCCACATAATCCGCCGCCACCGATTTTGTCAGCCCGATGACAGCCGCCTTGGTAGTGCCATAGACAAACCGGTTGGGCGCCCCGGTAACGCTGGAAACCACGGAAGCCATATTCAAGATGGCCCCATCTTTCCTTTTCAGCATGCCGGGCAGGAAAGCCTTGATCATGTGCACCATCGCCTTCACGTTGAGGTCCAGCGCGAATTCCAGTTCCTCGTCCGTCGAATCAAGAATGGCGCCCGAATGCACGAACCCGGCACAATTGAACAGGATGTCCACATCCCCCACATCATCGGCAAGGCGCGCAATGGCATCCCTGTCGGTCACATCCAGCACCCGGGGGGTGACCGCCACCTCACCGGCCAGCCTGTCCAGCAGCTCCGCGTTTATGTCCGTGGCAATGACCGTGGCCCCCGCCGCAACAAACGCGCGCGCCGAAGCGGCCCCGATCCCCTGACCCGCCGCCGTGATCAGGCACTTTTTTCCGTGCAAATCCGCCATTTTTCCGCTTCTTTCACTTTTGGTTCCAACCGATTGCTGTCAAAATCTCCCGGCACGCCCGTCTGGACAGACATGCCAACGATCATTGTAATTCAATCCATATTTGAATAGTCTGTTCGTATGCAAGTTATTTTACCCCCATGCAGGGCAGTTCGACGGGTGCACATACCTTCCCGAGAAAAAACAGGCAACGGAACACAACATGTCTGAAGAAAGCGACAGCCGCTATCGCGCCCCTGCCCTGGACAAGGGACTGGACATACTTGAGCTTCTGGCCTCCAGCAGTACCAGCCTGTCCCAGGCCCAGATTGCCAAGGCCCTGAACCGGTCGTCCAATGAAATATACCGCATGCTGAACCGCCTCGTGCGTCGCCAGTATGTGCGTCGCACCGACGAAGACCGGTTCGAATTGACCCTCAAGCTGTTCGAACTGGCCAACAAGACCCCGTTCATCCGCCGCCTTGTCTCCCATGCAACCCCGGTCCTGCGCCAGTTCGCCCGCGAAGCGAAGCAGGCCTGCCACCTGGTGGTCTATGATCGCAATGTTCTGGTGGTCATCGCCCAGGCCGACGCGCCCGGCTACTGGAGCATCGCCATCCGGGTGGGCGGGCGCATGAGCCTGATCAACACCGGATCGGGCCATGTCTATCT
>JALWOO010000341.1 GCA_027083485.1 Amylibacter sp.
TTGCGTTTGATCCGGAACGGGGCCGGCCCACCGAAATTCCAGCCGGTCGCCATGGCCAGCAACACCCGCATGATCCCGATGTGGCAAACGGCTACCGTGTCGCGGCTCAGCCCGTTCAGCCAGCCTTGCAGGCGGGCGCGCACATCGCTTGGACTTTCGCCATTTGGCGGGCGATACTCCCAGCCCCAGAATTCCAGATCCCGAAAACCGGAATCGGGGTCGGCCTTCAGCTCGATACCTTTTTTGCCTTCCCAATCGCCCCAGTCCATTTCGGTCAGGGCGGCAATGGTGCGGGGCGGCCGGTCGGCAATCAGTTCGGCGGTTTGCACCGCGCGTTTCAGCGGGCTGGACACCAGATCGGCCGCCAACCATTCCGGCGGAAGGATCAATCTGCCCAGATCGACAGCGGCCTGCGGTTCCAGCGCAATATCCGTGCGCCCCTGAATGCGCCCCTGGCGATTCCATTCGGTGTGGCCGTGGCGGATCAGGGCAAGGCGGGTCATGGGCAATCCTTTGGCAAGGGGAGCGCGCGGGCATACAGGGCGGTAGCCGCCCCGCGCAGGTGGTTTTGCGATATGTAGTGCCTTGTTTCATCCGATGCCAGAGCCGCACACAGCTTTGTGTCGATGGCCTGTGCAAATGCCGCGAGGTCATCCGGCTCTGGCAAGGCCCCTGTCGGGCCAATCACATCGCGCACGCCGGGGCGGTTTTGGGCCACAACCGGCAGGCCGTGGGCCTGTGCTTCCAGATAGGCCATGCCAAAGGCTTCGTTCACGCCGGGCCAGACAAACAGGCGGGCGCGGGTCATTTCATCGGCCACTTGTTCAGGGGATAGCTGACCCGTGAAGCGGACCTGCGCACCGAAAGGGGCAAACAGCCCTTCCACCTCTTGGCGTGCCGGACCATCGCCGACAATCCGCAACTGCCAGGGCTGTTTGCAAAGCGGCAGGGCCTTGGCCAGCAGGCGATAGGAAGCAAGCTTGTCCCCGTCCCGCAGCATCCCGACCGCCAACAGGGTATTGCCGCTGCCGGTACAGGGCGCGGGCAGGGTGGTGCGGTTCAAAAAGGGTTTCAGGTTGACCAACTGTTGCGCAGTGGCGCGCGCCGCAGCCAAGGCGGGCCGGTCCCGTTCCGTCATGTAAAAGATCACGTCAGCCGCATCACAGGCGGCCTCTGCCCGTTTGGCGTAATCCGCCCAAGGGCCACTCAGACGTTTGGGGGAACGGCTGGCCTCGATCAGCACATAGGGAATGTTCAGCGCACGGGCGACGGCGGGACCGATCAAATCGGGGGCTTTGTAGTAATTGTGATAGGTGATCCAGATTTGCCAGTCCGGCTTCAGGGCCAGCAGGTGGGTGATTTCCTGTTCGGCCTCTACCAGCAACCGGCGCTGATTGTCTGCGTCCCCCGATCCGTCACGGGTTTGCAGGCGCGAGACCAGATCAACACGCGGCGCATTTGGCAGGTCTTTTAACGCAGCCATAATGCCCTGCGCCATGGTACGATCACCGGAGGGTTTGGGGTGATCCGGCGGTTTCAGCGGCGCGTAAAAGGCAATGGCGGTCATCTTAATCCCCGCCCAGCATCCTGTTCAGGCGTGCGCTCAGTTGGTCAATGCCTTTGTCCACACCGAAATCGGCACGCAGACGGGTCAGGGCCGCCTTGGCCATGGCGGCGCGGCTGTCTGCGTCGCGG
This sequence comes from Amylibacter sp., assembly GCA_027083485.1. Taxonomy (GTDB): domain Bacteria; phylum Pseudomonadota; class Alphaproteobacteria; order Rhodobacterales; family Rhodobacteraceae; genus Amylibacter. The sequence goes on from JALWOO010000341.1 coordinate 1,696, forward strand.
GCCATCAACAGTATGGCTTGCGCCAGCTTGGCGGGATCGTCTTCGACCAGCAGGCCATGGGTGCCGCTGTCGATGAATTCGGGAATGGCGGAAACCGGCGTGGACAGGATCGGCAGCATTTGCGAAGCGGCCTCCATCAGCACATTGGGCAGGCCGTCACGGTCGCCGTCTTCTGCCACGCGAGAGGGCAGCACAAACAGATCGGCCTTGCGCATTTCGGCAATGACCTCGGGTTGATCGCAAGCCCCGCGCCAGCTGATCCGGTCGCTGATGCCTTTGGCCTCGGCCTGTGCGCGCAGGGTGTCCTTGAGGTCACCGCCGCCGATATGGGTCCAGTGCCAGTCAAATTCTGCCGGCAACAGGGCCAGTGCGTCAATCAGCCGGTCAAAGCCCTTTTTCTCGACCAGACGGCCGACCGACATCATGTCAAAACGTCCGTCAGAGGAGAATTCCCGCGCCGGTGGTTCGGGGAAGCGCGACAGATCCAGCCCGTGATACAGCAGTTCCATATCGTCAGGCCGCGCCGCCAGTGTTTTCAGGTATTGCGCGCCAAAGCCGGTGCAGGTGACGCCGAAGTTTGCTCCGCCTGCGTCATCGGCCAGCTTTTCGCGCAATTCCCATTCCGGCGAGGTCCAGATATCCTTGGCGTGGGCGGAAAATCCCCACGGCAGGCCGCGCATGATGGCGGCGTAACGGGCTACCGAGGATGGCGTGTGCATAAAATGGGCGTAAATGCCGCGGGTTTCGGGCGGTAGTTCATGAGCCATGACACAGGCCTGACCAAACCGGCGAATGCGGTTGCGGCTGCGGTCGCGTTTGTAATCGGCAGCCCAGATCCGGCGTGCCATGGCATAGCCGGGCAAGCGGCGCACATGCCACCATGCGCGCAGAACCCGCAATGGTTCCTGATGCAGATATTCCGGCAAATAACGGATACGTGCGGTAATCTGCTCATGCAGGGGGTGGCGTTTTTTGTCGGTCGGAAACCGCAGGGACCAGATGTCGAATTTGATCCCGCGCTGTTCCAGCGCCGCCAGTTCCTGAGCGATAAAGGTTTCGGACAGGCGCGGCCAGCCCTTGACCACAATCGCCAAAGCGGGGTTTTCAGAGGTCATGCAGTTGCCTTGATCTGTTCCGGTTTGAGCAGGGTTTCCACCCGGTCCACAATGAAATCCAGCCCGGTCAGCAGATCGGGGAATTGCCCGGTCGAAGGCGGCGGCTGGCTGGGCAGGTTGCGGATGGCCTCGATCATCACTTCGGCGCTGGTGCCGTCGCGGTCAGGGTCCAGCATCCGCACCAGTTTCAATTCCTCGGCACGGGAGGCGCGGATATATTGCTCCAGACGCGGCTTTTTGCGGGGCACGATGATGGCCGGTTTGTCAAAGGAGAGGATCTCGCAAAAGGTATTATAGCCGCCCATGGCAATCACGCCCATGGCTCCGGCCATCAGGCTCTCCATGCGGGATTCAAAACCGAGCGTCACCACACGGCCGCTCAGGGCGGCAACGCGGGATTCAAAATCAATGCGGGTTTGGCCTGCCAGAAACGGGCCGTAAATAATATGCGCGCGCGGGGTCAGGGTCGGGTCGGTTTCATAGGCTTTGAGCACCTGATCCACCAGCATTTCACCATCACCGCCGCCGCCCGGCGTGATCAGGATATAGGGTTCTTCGTCGCGCGGTTCCTGGCCTGCGCTATCGCGGCGTAAATAGCCGGTCCAGTGCATACGGTCATCAACGGAGGGCGGGTAATCGACCCCGTGCAGCGGGTTATAGATCGAGCGCAGACCATAGACCCAGATTTCGCTGTAAAACCGCGCCATGGCAGCAACGGCCTCTTTGCGGTCCCATTCTTCGGCGAGGGCTGCGCTTTCGTCCAGCACATCGCGCAGGCCCAGCACGATTTTGGTGTGCGTATTGGCCTGCAACCATTCCAGCGTTTCCAGCAGCTCCCCGCGAAAACCGGTTGGCTCCTTGTCCACAATCACCAGATCGGGTTCGAATTTTTCCACGGCGGTGCGGATCAATCCGGCGCGCAGGGCTGTGGTTTCGTCAATGTCGAGGCCCAGAGCCTCCGAGACATAAGACCCGTCGGTCATTTTGGTGACACCCGGCAGGCGGATGTGATCGACACGTTCGGGAAAGGTAAAGCGTCCGGCAACAGGCGAGCCGGTCAGGATCAGCGCAGAGAGCTGGTCATTGGCAGCCGTCAGCGCGCCGGCAATGGTACGCGAACGGCGCAGGTGCCCAAGGCCAAAGGTATCATGGCTATAGAGCAGAACGCGCGGCGCGCGCGGTTGGGTTTTTCCGCCGGTTGGTTGCATGAACGTGTGCTTTCTTGCTTTGCATCATACGCATCACAACAGAAACACGCACAATCCTTAACCTGTATAATACCGGCTGTTTCAGTTTTCGCCATGACAATTCCGGTTGATTATAGCGTAATGACTCTTTTTTTCGCTGGCAACAAGCTACTTGGCAAGGTTTGGCCGCTTGTGTGACCAAAGTCGTTAGACATGTGGGGAAAAGGTATCTAACTTTAGGACACGCCCTGGTCACATTGTGTTGACCGCAAGTGACTGTTTATTCGTCAGGAATGAAGCTATCGGGGCGAGCGGCTTTGGTCTGGTGTAAATCCGGTTGGGCATACAGGATTGTCCCAATGGACAGACTCCGGTGTCGGGTCAATTAAGAAACGAGGAATTGAGAATGGTGTTAGAGCAAACAGCCGGTATAGGGCGCGGCAAGACGGGCTTTGAGCCGCTTTTCCCAAGCTTTGCGCAATTTTTGCGTATGCTGGTTCTGGCTTTGCTGGTTTCTGTGATGCCCGTGACCGGTGAAGCGCAAGACACCACCGACCCTTTGGCCCAGATTGTAAAAACGGCCACGGATTCCGGTCTGAAAGTTGTCATCATCGAGGATGGAAAATCTACCGATGCTCAAAAAGAGTCTTTGAAGCAGACCCGTGAATCCAGAATGATGCGGATGCAAACCCAGATGGATCAGTTTTGGGAGCGCTTGAACGAGAGGTTTTCTCGCGCGCCGGCATTGCTTGAAGAAGTGAAGTATATCACAAATTACACCAGCCCCACGGGGCATTATTCCCACTTTTTTGTGATTCTGGTCTGGACGCTGGTGTTGTTGCTGATTTCGGAACAGGTGGTGCGGCATGGTGTGGCACGGCGAATTTTCGGGAAGTGGTTTATCAGCTTACAGATCGAAAAACCGGTGGGCTATACACAGAAACTGCCGATTTTACTGTTGCGCACATTGCTTGCGGCGATGAGCCTGACCATGGTGGTGATCCTGTCCTATGCCTTGGGGCGTATTCTGTTTGGTAAAGCAGACAATAACATCGTGCGCCTGACCGTGGCCTATATTTATGCAACCTATTTCAGCGCCCGCGGCGTTGCCTTTGTCTGGCGGATGATTCTGGCTCCTTATCTGGAGCAATACCGGATCCCCTGTTTCACGGACCAGGATGCGCGCAAACTGTATTACTGGCTGGTTTTTGTGTCCAGCTTTGCCATTGTATCGCTGAATTTCGTGTTCTGGATCGAAGAGCTTGGCACGGGGTATGATATCTATGCTTTCCTGAATTCACTGCTGACGTTTGTGGTGGTACTGCTGAATGTGATTATGGTTCTGGTGAACCGCAAGGCGATCACGCGGGCTATTTTGAACGGGAAATCCTACTACGAGGTCTCTGTGGCTTCGCGTTTTGCCTCGCGGGCCTGGGCCCCTGCGGTGATTTTGTATTTTTTCGTGGCCTGGGGCGAGATGACCTACCGGCTGGTAATGAATATCCCGCTGGAAACCTCCCTGATTTCGGGGTTCTACGCTATTTTGCTCGTGATTCTGGTGGTTTACGGGTTGGTTGGCTATGGTATCGAATGGGTTTTCAACCGGCGGCGCATGATTGAAAACATGCGCTTGCAGGCCATGGAGAATGAAGAGCAGGAAGCTGTTGAAGAAGAACCGCAACCGGAAGAAGTGGCTCCGGAACCGGAAGAAGGAGAAGCTTCGGCAATCCCTCACGCCCATAAAATGCGCACATTCGAGGATCTATCACGTCGGCTCGCCAATATTCTGGCGGTGTTCGCGGGTGCTTGGGCGCTGTCTTATATCTGGCGCATTGACATTGACATGATGGGCGTGCCGGCGGCGGGACGTGTTTATGACGTCGCGTTTGTGATGTTGGTGGGGTACATTATTTATCATTCGGTGCGGATCTGGATGGATCAGAAGATCGAAGAAGAGGGTGGGAATGACATTGACGTAGCCCCCGGTGACGAAGGCGGTGCGGCGGGGGCATCCCGTTTGGCGACCCTGTTGCCGTTGTTTCGG
>JALWOO010000342.1 GCA_027083485.1 Amylibacter sp.
TTGTCATCACTGCCCTTGCGCGTCCGGAATGGCTTGTTGAAATCGAAGCCACGGCCGTGATCCCCGATGCGGAGGACCGAGCGTGACCTTTTCCATTACCGCGCGCTGTCCCGATACCGGCATGTTCGGGGTGGCAATCACCACCTCGTCGATTTGTGTCGGGGCGCGCTGCCCATGGGCGCGGGCGGGCGTCGGGGCGGTGGCGACGCAAAACGTAACCCTGCCCTCGATCGGCAACCATGTGCTGGCGGCCATGCAAAGCGGTCTGTCGGCACAGGCGGCGCTGGATCAGGTGATGGCAACACAGACCCACACCGAATACCGGCAGGTGGCGGTGATCGGCAAAACCGGCGCACCGGCAATTTTCAGCGGCAGCAACACCCTTGGCACCCATGGGGTGAGCGCGGCGCAAAACTGTATCGCGGCGGGCAATTTGCTGAAATCGGCGGAACTGCCCGACGCCATGACCGCCCGTTTTGACTCACTGCCCGCCGGCACCCATTTGGCCGAAAGGTTGCTCTGCGCGCTTGAGACCGGCCTTTATGACGCCGGCGGAGAAGCCGGCAGCGTGCATTCCGCCGCCCTGTTGGTGGTGGATGCACAGGAATGGCCGCTGGTGGATTTGCGTGTGGATTGGGATGACACCGATCCGGTTAAAGCCCTGCGAAACCTGTGGCGCGCCTATGAACCGGAAATGGGCGATTACGTGACCCGCGCATTAAACCCCGCCAATGCCCCGAGCTATGGCGTGCCCGGCGATGAGTAACACCCTGCAACATCTGCGGCTTGCGGATTACATCGAAAAGCCGTGGAAGAACCGGCGCGGCAGCACGCGGGACATCGTGATGTTGCCCAAAGGGGCCAATGACGACAATTTTGATCTGCGCCTGTCCCTGACGCCCCTGCCAAGCGCCGCCCCGTTTTCAACCTTTGCCGGCATCGAGCGGGTGATTACCCTGATCGAAGGCACGGCCCTGACCCTAAAACTCGACAGCCATAGCGAAACCCTGCACCCCGGAGACAGCCTTGCATTCGGGCCGGACCAACAACCGTTCGGCACCCCCGAAACACCGGCGCGCGTGATCAATCTGATGGCGCGGCGCAGGGTCTGGCAGATTGATCTCTGTCGGGTTCTGCCCCGTATTCCCGCGCAGGAAACCGACCATTTCACCTGCATGGTCGCTCTGGAGGCAGGCATGTGTCACGTCAACGCGCAGGCTGTCCCCGTGGCGGCTTTGGACAGCATCCTGTTGACCGGTGCCAATAGCATCTCGGCAACGGGGCGCTGTCTTTTGGTCAAAATGCACCCCGCAGGTTTGCCAACCCCATAAGGAAAAGCCTTTGCCCCCGCGGATCACCCTGAAACAGTTACAGTATTTTCTGGCCGTGGCCAAACACGGCTCAATCGCGCTGGCGGCGGCGGAATTACAC